>CAKSEI010000016.1 GCA_934446285.1 uncultured Eubacteriales bacterium
GTACAGAAATTTCCGTTATTTGTCTTGCCGCACGAGCATACCCAGCTCTCGCGCGCCGTCTGTGCCTGTGTCTGCGTCTGCTGATTTGCACCCATTGCAAAAAGCCCCTGAGGCTGAGCGCCGCCCGCTGCGGCTGCCATATTCATGCCCATAAAGCCCGCCATTGCGCCTGCGGAATTTCCCGCCGCCGTTTTCATCGCGTCCGCCTGAGCGCCGACTATCGTAGCTGCTGCCATATTCGGGTCGCGATACATAGCCGTCCTCTGCGCGGTCTTTATCAGCTCCTCGTCCTCATCGGGCAGAGTGATGGGATTGAGCGCAACGGATATGACCGATATGCCGCGCAGCTCGCCCCACTTCTTCGTCAGGGCCTCGTTCATAGCCTTGCACATATCCTCCGCATGGCCGGGTAGAGCGTTCGGGCGCAGCTGCATTTCCGAGAGCTTAGAGAAAGCAGGCTGCAGCGCACTGATAAACTCAGTCTTGAGCATGGTGTCAAGCTCCTCGCGCCTGTATTCACTCTCGACGTTGCCGCAGACGTTTGTATAAAAGAGCAGCGGGTCGGTTATCCTGTACGAATAAACGCCCGAGCAGCGCACCGACACGTCGATATCAAGTCCTATGCGCGCGTCCACCACACGAAAGGGAATAGGATTCGGCGTGCCGAATTTATTGTCCATCAGCTCTTTTGTATTGAAAAAATATACCCTCTGATCCTTGCCCGTGTCGCCGCCGTAGGTAAAACGTCTGCCGACGGTCTTAAAAGTATCGAGGATGCCGCGCCCGAGCTTGCCCGTAAATACCGACGGCTCACTCGAGCTGTCGTATGTAAATTCGCCCGGCTCGGCGCAGACCTCAGCAACCTTGCCCTGTTCGACTATTATCATGCACTGACCGTCCGCAACGGCAATGCCCGAGCCGTTTGTGATGATATTGTCGCTGCCCTTTGTGTTCGACGACCTGCTGCCGACGCGCTTTGTGCCCTTCGTGACAAGTATATCGTTATCAAGAGAGTCGCAGTAGAAGAACTCCTTCCACTGGTCCGCGAGAGTTCCTCCGAGCGCGCCCGCGCCCGCTTTTATAAGTCCCATTTTAAAGCCTCCGTATGTCCCGCGTCCGTGCGCGGCATTCTATACTATTATTATGCATAAATCGGCAGAAAATGTCAAGAGCGCAGCGCATTTTTTTATTACATAAAACAGGTAAATCTGTATCCGGCATACGAAAGGGCGGCGGAAGCGGTGAGCATCCCGCAAAGCTCGCTTATCTGCATCGCCGCAGCAAAGCCGAGTGTAAAAAGCCCGAGAGCGAACGCTCCTTTTACGTATCTTTTCGCTCCCCTGCCGCAGGTTTTCATGCAGACATAGGCAAATACCGTTACTATCGATGCTATGATTATTACTGTTTTCATTGTTAATACCTCCGTAAATTCTCTTTACGATGATATTATACAAAAATATGTGTCCGATAAATCGGACACATACCGGGCTGCTGTAAAAAATATCTGCGTTCTTTTCAGGAGAATGCTGCCGACTGTCGGCGATTAAAGGCTTCGCCATTAAAATCCGGCAGCTTTTTTAAAAAGCTGCGCAAAATATTCAAAAACTGGATAAGCGCGCGTTCCTTATATTAAAGCCGTTGCGCAGCGAGGGCTTTCTCTAAAAAAACGGTATAGCCCGTCACGGCGCTATCGGGTGCTCTGACTCTCATCCTGCCGTTAAAGCAGGCAACCCATGAATAGAAATTCGGACTGAGCGATACCTGCACCGCGACCGTGAAAGACCCGTTTCCCATATCGTTTGTCACGACGTCCGTTCCGAAACGGTCGAAAATCATACCTGCGAGCGGCGCGTCACACTCGAGCGTCACGCGCGTGTCCTCGCCCGAGAACATTCCGAATGTTCTCTTCGTGAGCGATGCCATATCGAGGTCATTGTATTTCTCCCTGCCGAGACGCGGTTCGTCCGTTAAGCGTATGTATGCCATTTTATCGACGCGGTAGTGACGCATTTCGCCGCTCGCGCTGTCGCAGGCGACAAGATAATAGTTTTCGTTGTCCCATATGAGTGCCCACGGGCTGACCTCATACAGCATGCCCGAATGCCTGTAGACCTTTTCCTTTTTTAAATTTATATCAAAGTACTTAAAGGTTATGCGTCTCTCGCGCGCAATAGCCTCGTGCAGCGCGTCAATCGAATAGACTACTGCGCCGTTCTCCGTCTTGTTTCTTCCCATGACAAAGACCTGACGCTCGAGCGCGGACGCATTATATCTGCTCGTGAGTGACTCAAGCTTGCGTATCAGGGCTCGGCTCTTGCGCTCGGTTATGAATTTAGACGACTGCACCGCATCGACAAGCAATTTTAACTCCGCCTGTTCAAAGCATCCCGACGCCATATAATATCCCGCACGCACGTCCTGCGCCCGCTCAATATCGTATCCGAATTCGCAGAGGCGGTTTATATCGTCGTAGATGCTCTTTCGCTCGGCGCTTATCCCCACCGTATCAAGGTAAGAGATAATATCGGCGACGGCGGCGGGGTGCTCCGCGTCCGTCTCGCTGCGCAAATAATCGAGCAGGTAGAGCAGCTTCAGCTTTTGTCTCGATGACTTCGGCATGTTTTTTTCTCCTTGGATTAGACGAAAAGCCCGCTCATGCGGGCTTTTAACAGATGTTTAATCGGAGCTTCACCAAAAAGATCTACTCCTCGCTCCATTTAAAAGAGCCTGAGAGCAGAGTAGTCCTCTGCCCCGTAACCGTGAGCAATCCTCCGTCGGTGATACCGTGTCGGCACGTGCCGTCCTCCATGTGCAGGGCGACCTTTCCCGCCTTCACTGTCGTGATAAACGGTATATGCCCGGGCAAAACGGCGAGGTCTCCGTCAGAGCCGCGCAGGGTAAGTGCCATGACTTCTCCCGAGAAAGCATCCCCGTCGGGGGTGGAGACGGTAAGGCTCAGCAGCTTCATAGTTTTCCCGCCTTTTCGACAGCCTCATCTATCGTTCCGACAAAGAGGAATGCGGACTCGGGCAGGTCGTCATGCTTGCCCTCTATTATCTCCTTGAATCCCCTTACTGTCTCGGACAGCGGCACGTAAATTCCCGGGAAACCGTTAAACTTCTCGGAGACGTGCAGCGGCTGAGAGAGAAATCTCTGTATCTTTCTCGCACGCCCGACAAGGAGTCTGTCCTCGTCGGACAGCTCATCCATACCCATTATGGCTATGATGTCCATAAGCTCCTTATATCTCTGGAGAATGCGCTGTACCTCTCTCGCCACCTGATAGTGCTCATCGCCGAGGATATCGGGCGAGAGTATACGGCTCGTCGACTCAAGCGGGTCGACGGCGGGGTATATGCCCTGAGATGCTATCGAGCGCGAGAGAACCGTCGTCGCGTCAAGGTGCGCAAAGGTCGTCGCGGGCGCGGGGTCGGTTAAGTCATCGGCAGGCACGTATACCGCCTGAACCGACGTGATAGACCCGTGCTTGGTAGAGGTTATTCTCTCTTGCAGAGCTCCCATCTCGTTTGCAAGCGTCGGTTGGTATCCGACTGCGGACGGCATACGTCCGAGCAGTGCCGACACCTCGCTTCCCGCCTGGGTAAATCTGAATATATTGTCGATGAAGAGCAGCACGTCCTGCCCCTCCTCATCGCGAAAGTGCTCCGCCATGGTAAGCCCCGAGAGAGCAACGCGCATACGCGCTCCGGGAGGCTCGTTCATCTGACCGTAGACGAGGGCTGTATTCGCGAGAACTCCCGACTGCATCATTTCGTTGTAAAGGTCGTTGCCCTCGCGTGTACGCTCGCCGACACCAGTAAAGACGGACAGCCCGCCGTGCTCTTTTGCTATATTGTTGATAAGCTCCATGATAAGCACGGTCTTACCCACTCCCGCGCCGCCGAAGAGTCCTATCTTACCGCCCTTTGAGTACGGGCATATAAGGTCGATGACCTTTATTCCCGTCTCAAGTATATCCGTAGATGTGGACAGCTCATCATAAGCGGGTGCGGGTCTGTGAATATTCATACGCGGAGCGTCTGCGGGAGCGGGCTTATCGTCGACTGCCTCCCCGAGGACGTTGAAAATTCTGCCGAGCGTTTCTCTGCCGACCGGAACGGTTATCGCGCTGCCCGTATCGGTAACGGGCGTACCGCGTCTGAGGCCGTCGGTCGATGCCATGGCAATGCAGCGAGCGGTATTGTCGCCTATATGCTGCGCCACCTCGCACGTCAGCTTGCGTTCGCCTATCATCATGGTAAGTGCATTATTTATCGAGGGCAGCGTGCCCGCCTCGAAACGGACATCTACGACCGGTCCCATGACCTGAGATACTCTGCCTGTCTGTTCTCTTTCCATTTTATCTCCTTAAAAGGACGGGCGCTCAGCTGCCGCTGCCCGCCACTATTTCCGTTATCTCCTGAGTGATGGAGCTTTGACGCGCACGGTTGTACTCGAGTCCGAGCCTGTCTATCATCTCCTGCGCATTCTTGCCGGCGGAGTCCATCGCCATTCTGCGCGCTGCAACCTCGGAGGCAAAGCTCTCACGGACGCATCCGAGCAGCTTGCCCGCCGTATATTCGGGTATGACCGCATCGAGCACCGTTCTCTCGTCCGGCTCAAAGACTATGCCGCGGCACTCCTCGGTCCCGCTCTCAAGCGGCAGGATATATTCAAGGGTCGCATTCTGTGTCATCATGGAGACGTACTTCGTATAGACTATGCCTATTTTCGCGTACTTTCCTTCGGCAAAATCGCGGCAGAGCCTGTCCGAAAGAGCCTTTGCATCGCGATAGAAGTAGTTCTCGCTCGACAGTGTCCCCTCTCCGTACCTGTCGCACGCCCGCTTGCCGATGGGATAAATATCCGCATCAATATCAAGGTCGCGCACAAGCCTGAAAACATTCGCATTATAGCCTCCCGCCATGCCGCGGTCGCCCGCTATGACTATAAGCAGAGTCTTTTCTCCGTCATGCCGCGAAAGGTACGGACTCGTCCCGCACTCCTTGCATGATGCGAGAATTTTCACCGCTCCCTCAACGGCGGAGGAATACTGCCTGCCCTTTTCCATAGCCTCGTTTGCCCGACGGATTTTCGACGAGGCGACAAGTCCCATTGCCTTTGTCAGGTGGAGCGTGGAATTAACGCTCTTTATGCGAGTGCGCAGAGCTTTTGTATCTGCCACGTCGCATCACCTCTTCATTTCCGCATAAGCTTGAGTAAGACCGTCTATCTCGCTCTGTCCCCACTCGCCGCTCTCTATTCTCTCGAGCAGTTCCGGATGTGCAGTTTCGAGCAGGTCGTAAAGCTCTTGCTCCCACTCGTGAACCTTATCCGGCTCTACGTCGTTTAAAAAGCCCTTTGTAACCGCGTAAATTATCGCAACCTGACAGCCTACGCGCACGGGAGAATTTCTCTTCTGCTTGAGCACCTCGACTATTCTCTCGCCGAGGGCAAGTCGCGCCTTTGTATCCGCGTCAAGGTCGCTGCCGAACTGAGCGAAAGCCTGCAGCTCCCTATACTGTGAGTATAGCAGCTTCAGCTCGCCCGAGACCTTTTTCATAGGTTTCAGCTGAGCAGAGCCGCCGACACGGCTGACGGAAATACCCGGGTTTATAGCCGGCATAACTCCCGCATGGAAAAGTTCGGTCTCAAGGAATATCTGACCGTCCGTTATAGAAATGACGTTTGTCGGGATATATGCCGAAACGTCTCCCGCCTGCGTCTCTATCAAGGGAAGTGCCGTAATCGTTCCTCCGCCGTACTCGTCCGCAACGCACGCTGCGCGCTCGAGCAAACGCGAATGCAGATAGAATACATCTCCCGGATAAGCCTCGCGTCCCGGCGGGCGGCGTATCAGCAGAGAGAGTGCACGGTACGCGACGGCGTGCTTACTTAAGTCGTCGTAGATTATCAGCACGTCTCTGCCCTGCTCTCTGAAGTACTCAGCCATTGCGCAGCCCGAATAGGGTGCTATATACTGCAGCGGTGCGCTCTCGGATGCGGATGCCGAAACTATAATTGTATAGTCCATAGCGCCCGCTCTCTCAAGTTCACTCGCAATAGATACGACGGAAGAATTCTTCTGTCCTATCGCGACATAAATGCATATGACACCCTCGCCCTTCTGATTTATTATTGTATCAAGGGCTATCTCGGTCTTACCCGTCTGTCTGTCGCCTATTATCAGCTCACGCTGTCCTCTGCCTATCGGTATCATGCTGTCTATTGCCTTTATACCCGTCTGCAGAGGTCTGTCAACACTCTTTCTCTTTATTATGCCGGGGGCTTCGTTCTCTATCGGTCGGCTCTCGCTGCACTCGACAGAACCCTTGCCGTCTATCGGCTCTCCGAGAGCATTGACGACGCGTCCGAGAAGCGCCTCGCCCGTAGGCACGGAGAGCACCTTTCCCGTTCTGCGCACGACAGTTCCCTCGCGTATCGCGCCGGAGTCGGAGAGGATGGCGACGGATACCGTCTCCTCCTCGAGGTTCTGGGCAAGCCCGTAGCTGCCGTCCTCAAATTCGAGCAGCTCGCTCGCCATACAGTTGCGTAAGCCGTATACGCGTGCGATACCGTCGCCCACAAGAATGACCGAGCCCGTCTCCGCCATCTCGATGCGCGACCGATAGTTCTTTATCTGCTCCTTGATTATATTGCTTATCTCTTCCGGTTTTGTCACTTTGAAATCACATCCTTAATACGATTGATACGCTCTCTCATGCTGCCGTCCGTCACGTCTCCGTCAAGTTCCGTCCTGACGCCTCCTATAAGCGTCCCGTCTATGACGTATTCGGCGATAACAGCACAGGCGTATTTTTTCTCAAGCGCTGCGCACAGCCGCTCTTTCTGAGAGTCGGTAAGCGGTACGGCGCTCTTCACCGTGACGGTCTTAATGTTCTTGCGTTCCCTGTTCAGAGCCTCTATGCGGGAAACACAGTCGGAAAACTCACGAATTCTTCCTCTTTCGCACATGAGGCATATAAAATCGACAACCGTATGCGGATAAGAGTCAAACGCCTCTCTTACCGCCGCTGTTCTCTCATCCTTCGGTATACAGGGAGAATCGAGAAACGCGGTATACTCCGCCTCGTGCGAGATTAAGCCGTTTATCTCGGTAAGGCAGGCGACATACTCGTCGCATCTGCCCTCCTCACAGGCAAGGGCGAACATAGCCTCGGCGTATTCGTTAACGCTCTTCTCCATCAGCTTCACCTATTCCGTCAATGAATTCATCGACCATTCTGTCGCGGTCGTCCGTATTTATCTCACGCTCGAGCAGCTTCTCGGCTATAGCGGACGAAAGCTCCGTTACGGCTGAGCGCATATCCTGCTCGGCGCGTTTCTTTTCGCTCTGCGCCTCAACCTGAGCCGCGCGCACAATGCCCGCTGCCTTTTCCTTTGCCGCCTCAAGCTCGCGCTCCTCGCGCGCCCTTGCGCGTGCCTCTGCCTCGGCTTTTATCGACTGCGCCTCAGCCTCGGCTCCCTTCAGACGACCGCTCAGCTCTTCTCTCGCCCTCTCGGCATCCTCACGTGCGCTGCGCGCGTCGTCGTATACTGCGTCGACTGCCGCTTTGCGCTCATCAAGAGCCTTTTTAACGGGCTTATAGAGAAATTTTTTCAGTATGATATATATAACCGTGAGGTTGCACAGCGAAATTACAATGGACCATATATTCAGTGAAATTACGTCCGAATACTGCATTTTTTCAGCCGCCTATTTTGTTCATCAAAATGTTTACAAAAGCATTGGGCGCATAGAATATGAGCAGAATACCGACGATAAGTCCGTAAAGACCCGTAGTCTCGGCAACGGCGCATCCGAGCAGCATCGTGCTCGTGACATCCGACTTGCACTCCGGCTGACGGCCTATCGCTTCGCACGCCTTAGCTACGGCATTTCCCTCACCGATACCCGGTCCTATACCTGCTATCATTGCAAGGCCCGCTCCAATTGCGCATCCTGCTAAAATAATTCCTATTGCGAGTTCCATTTTGTTTTCCTCCGAATATTTTATAAAAATTATATATTTGCTTATATATTTGCTTTTTTTGCCGCCCGTTTTGCCTTACGTGCGAAATAGTCGTCCGAGGCAAAGCCGCCCGAGACATAGAGCATTGTCAGCATGGCGAATATGAATGCCTGCAGGCAGCCGCTGAAAATATCGAAATACAGCGAAAGCACGGCGGGAAGTCCCACGCGCAGTATCTGAAAGCCGGAGAGCCACTCGGGTGCCCATGAGAACATAAGGTCGGACAGCCCTCCGAGAGCGGCGGCAATGAGCACTGATATTACCGAACCGGAGAGCACGTTGCCGTAGTGACGGAACGCCATGGATATCGGCGTAGAAAACTCTCCGATAATATTCATGGGCGTCATGACCGCGGGAGTCGCAAGGTCCTTGAGATAATGCAGAGGTCCGCACTTCATCTTAAAGTGGGTTATCATGCACGCAACGAGCAGCGCCCAGCCGCCCACAATCGATATATCCGATGTCGGCGGATAAAGGCCGAAGAGAGTCAGCAGGCTCGAAAATGCCGACAGAACCATTATAGCCCCGATAAAAGGCGCATAATTTTTGAAATACGGCTGCATATTTGAATTTACGAGCGACTGCGTTTTCTCGACTATCCACTCGGCGACAAGCTGTCTCTTTGTTCCCGGGTGCTCGGAGGTACCGTGCGTAAGATAGAGGCATAAGAAGAGCACGGAGACTATAACGCACCAGCTGTTGACAAGCGACTCTGTTATACAGAGCGGCTGCAGCGGCATATCTATCTGAGCGTATATGAGAGCCCCGTGTATATCTATCCCGCCTCCCGCGGGCGTAAACAGTACCTTTAAGACTATCATAAAAGCAATCGGCAGCGCGCAAAGAACCAGCAGCAGGATGTCGAGGGCCTTAAAGCTTTTACTTTCACAATTCAATTTGTGTCTTTTTCCTCCTTTTTTACGGATATCCCGCGAAAGACGAGCGCAATCCTCGGGAAAAGCAACCCGAGCACCGTTGATACGGGATTGAAGCACGGAGCGGCAATCCCCACGGCAAGCACGGCAGCCTCGCCGAACAGCCGCAGCGTATGCGACATGCTTATCTTTTCGCGTGATTTTTTTTCATCGAGGGCAACGGCAGCCTGAACGGTAAGACCGAGCAGAAAAAAATTCAGCCATGCGGCACATCCCGAGAGCAGCGCCCCCGTCAGCACGGTGTAATCCCACCTGCCGATAATGAGGAATACTGCCTGCTCCGCCGCGCTGAGCGCAAGCACCCACGCACCGACGTACAGACTTTCCTTTTTCACCGTCTTATCGATTTTCATGTATAGGTCTCCCCCGTTTTACCGTCGGCAGGACAAAGCTCTCACCGACGCTTGCGAGTATATTTTAACACGAAATCGCCTTTTTAACAATAGACAATTTGAATATTTTGTATAATAATTTCAAAGGCAGAAAAATCGGCGCGGTCTTTCGACCGCGCCGATAAAAAGCGCATTATACATTCTTGATAAAACGTACAAGCATGGTTGCGAGCTGAGCACGCGTTGCCTTCTCCTGAGGAGCGAGGGTAGTCTTGGTCATTCCCGTGACATATCCCTTTGCATTAGCCCACACCATGGCTTTCTTTGCCCACTTCGATACCTTTGCGGCATCGTCGTAGGCGGAGATATCGCCGTTATTTCCGGTTTCTCTTCCTTTGTACTGTGCGTATCTGTAGAGCATGGTTGCGAACTGCTCGCGCGTGACGTTTGCCTCGGGGTCAAAGGTTGTCTCGGACATGCCGTTGACAACTTGATTCTCATATGCCCACTTGACTGCGTCTGCGTAATACTTGCTCTTCTTTACATCCTTGAACGGGAGCTTAACCGACGAGACGTCAGGCTTATTCTCCATATTATAGAGGACGGTGACGACCTGTCCGCGGGTCGTGTTAGCATCGGGAGCGAATACGCCGCCTGTCATACCGTTCATGTATCCCAAAGCGCATATCTGCTCTATCGTGCTCCTGCCCCAATACTTGTTCGAGACGTCGGTGAAGAGTGTATTTACCTGTGCGCTCTCCTCGGTCGTGCCTGCGCCCGCAGTTCCCGTGAGGGTAAACGAGCCGAGCTTGTTAGCGCCGAGCTTAATGTCGTATACGCCGTTGTTTGCGAATTCTACGTTTGTCTTTGTATTGGGAGTACCCGTCGACGTGACATTGCATACACGCAGATAAGCGTTGTACTTGCCCGCCTCTATCTTATTTGACAGTCTGACCTCGACAGTCATGTCGGCAGTCTCCTGAGAGAACCACTCATTCGCGTCTACCGCGTCGTTGAGAGTGAGTACCTCGACCTCCTTACCGTCAGCGTCAGTGATGATAAGCTGGCATACCTTATCCTGCAGGCAGTTGCCCATACCCGTGTTCTCCACGGAGAACTTCAGCCTCAGGACTCCGCCGCACTCAAGGCTGTCGGTTACCTCCGACTTGCGCAGTACGAAACGATAACCGAGGTGGTCACGCATAAGCGAATATACGCTGTAGCCGTAGTATGCGGAGAGATCCGCCTTAGTCGTCAGCTTCGCCAGCGTCTCGGTGAACGGTATCGTGTCATAGCCGTATTTATTGAAGTATATATCCGAGCCGTTTATCGTCGCGTCCGACTTGTCGAGAGTTCCTCTGTTGGGGTCTTTTGAATTTATCGACTTTGAGAGAGCGACAATTTCATCGACTATAGCCTCGGCGTAAGCCTGCTTTGTCGAATACTCAGCTCCGCCCTTTGCCGTAGCCTTGAGATGCATATACTTCTCTATCTCGGCGATATTTGTCTTCCATCCCATCGTTCCGTCACCCGCGGTGGAGCGGTAGATATTGCCGTGTATATATGTCAGGTGAGTATCGTACATCTCGCCTATGGCATAGTCGGCTATCCACTGAGAGCCGGACTTAGCCTGACCCGAGCCGTATTCTCCTCCGTAGTAGCTGTAGGTCGTAGCCCACTTTACCCACGGCAGCTCCTTCTCGCGGTGGAAGTATGTGCCCGTATCGTTGCCCGTCAGCATGTAGCCGTCGTTGTAAAGACCTATCCTCTTCATGCTTGCCTGAGAGATGTTCTTCAGGTTGTCAAAAGGAATGAGATCCTTGAAGGATTTTCCCTCCGCTCCGTTGAGGAACACGGTCTTTGACTTTCCGTCTTTGAACGTGACCTTTCCGAGGGGAGCATTGTTATTCTGGAAAGTGCCTTCGTTTGCGATGTACTGGAAAGCGTACATAGGCTTGCGCATCATTATTTTAACGGACTCGGGAGTATTGTTTATATAGGTGTCCATTATGCGATTCATGTACTGAGCGCCGCAGTATGGTGAGCCCCACTGCTCGCCGAAAGGTCCTGCAGTACCTATCTCTATTGCGCCTATAACGTCCGAATACTCGGTGATTATCTCGGAGAGCTGCTTCGCGTGAGTTATCATCATCTCAAAGTCGTAGCACTCGTTGTACATGTCACCCTGAGCAGCATACGACGGACGGATTAGGCATGTGCCGCCGTTCTTGCGCAGGTTCTCGAAAGTACCGCGTAAGAATGCTATCGCCTCATCGGTAAGCGGGATGTCGGCGTCGCCGCCTTCGTTTCTCGTGTTCTCAGCCCAATCGTATTTTGCATTGACATCGCACTTAACACGCTCTGCCGTCTGTTTCGCGTTGAGTCGTGTTTTTACGCCGTCCACCATCGTATAGCCGGCGGCGAACATGCGCATATCTATGAAGTAATGAACAAATCCACTGTCGTTGCGCGGTGCGGTCTTGCCCTTTGCGACAAAAACAAACGGTGTCGACGGATAGCCCGTCATCGGATTTGCTATCGCGCCTACCCTCTCGGTGTAGTCAAGCCCGGAATCAACCGTGCCGGTGCTCTGTGCGGACACGCAGAACGTGCACGCGCCGAGAACCATAACAAGAGAGAGTACGGCTGTAATAATCCTTTTCATTTTTATCTCCTTTGTTTTTAAAATCAGGGGAATGATTAAAGCAGATTCATAACCTCGTCAACGGTGTCGACTATGACCTTTGCGCAGTGGTTCTCGAGGAAGTATCTGTCCTTAAAGCCCCACGTTACGGAAATGCAGTCAACACCCGCGTTCTTAGCAGCCTGAACATCCGTATCGCCGTCGCCGACAACAACGATGCCGTTAGGCTCTACGCCGATGGCGTCCATAGCCTCGAAAATCATATCGGGAGCGGGCTTCTGATTTACTCCGTCCTTTGCGCCGAGAACGTAGTCCGCTTTACCGGGGAAGAATTTCTCGCATATCTTCTTCGCGTGCTCATCAGGCTTGTTGGAGACGACGGCAATCTTGAGTCCCTCCGCTTTGCATCTGTCGAGCAGCTCCTCTATTCCGGGATAGGGCTTCGTCGACTCGGTGCAGTTCTCGGAGTAGAACTGATTGCAGGGCTCGATAATCTCCCAGCTCTCCTCCCATGTCGTTCCCTTGGGAACTGCGCGGCGGATGAGCGAGCCCATTCCGTTTCCGACAAATTTGCGCACCTCATCGCGCGTGCGCTCGGGATAATTGCCCTTCTTAAGGGCATAGTTTACAGCGGCGGTAAGGTCGTCGAGAGTGTCGAGCAGCGTACCGTCGAGATCGAAAATTACAGCTGAATGCTTCATGGGGTTCACCATGTGTCTGCCGAACAAGGAGGCAGACCCTTTCTAAGTTATGTTTCTGATTTCGGGAGTTCCCGCTTTTAAACATGTATATTCTATCATAAAAAAACGGATAGTACAATATTATTTTTGATTTTTTTCGGGATAATCACACAGTTTTCACAATTGCGGGGTACAGTATAACATAACATAAGGAAAAATCGGAGGTGTCCCATGCGCAGACTGATAATTATAGCGACAGCCGCTCTTATGCTGTGCTCATGCGCAAAAGACACCGTACCGAGTACGGGTATAAGCAGCACGCCGACCTACGAGGACGCCGGACCGGAGGATGAAGACGCGCGCGAGAGCGACCCGTCCATGACCGTAGTGAGCTTTCTTGCCGACGGGGCGGCGACGACGGGCGAAGGCGCGGAAGTAACGGACAATACGGTAAAGATAACAAAAGGCGGAATGTACTATATAGAGGGCGAAAATCCCGAGGGGCAGGTGGAGATAGACTGCTCTGACGGGGTAAAGTTAGTGCTCTCGGACGCGGCGGTCAAGAGAATATCGTCACACAGCGAAAAGACAGTTGTGACCCTGCCCGCTGCCTCCTCAAGCTCCCTTTCCGAGATAAGCGCCGACGGCGCGCTCACGTTCAACGGCTCGGGCACTCTCACCGTCACGGGCGAGGGGTATGCGATAAGCGCCGATTCCTTTAAAATGCTCGGAGGAAACATCTCGTGCGACTCACATGGCGCGGCTCTCGTGAGTGCGGGAAATATCGACTTTGACGGTGGGCTTTTCTCCGCGGGCGGCGGGGATTACGCCGTAAAATCGGACGGTGCGGTATTCGTGCGCGGCGCGACTCTCGCCCTCGAGGGAGACTGCGCCGTATGCGCTCCGTCATTCTCCGTGCAGGACGGACGGGTGCGGGTTTTCGCACGGAAGAGTTCCTTTGATTCCTGCCTTGTCGGAGCGCTCGGAGGCACGCTCATATGTGAGAGCCTCGACAAGGTCTCGGGCGGCGAGAGCCGCTTCACGAGCGAGGGCGGACTTATAATTCTTGCTTACAATTCGGGTGGTATGCCCGATTTTGCGAGCAAATATTTCTCTGCAAATACCGACGGGAGTGCAGGTAAGAGCATAAGAGTTATAAATACAGACTCAAGGACTCTGCTCTCATATACGGCACGGGCAGACTGCACACATTTCGTCTTTTCGGACGGCAGCACGACAGACGGCAGAGTGAGCGCGGAGTAAAGGCATGAGAAACGGAAAATTATCGGTAATCGTACCGGCATACAATGAACAGGCAACCGTCGCTCTGCTCGCACGCAGCGTGACGGAAACACTCGAAAAGGAAAATATACCGTTTGATATAGTATTCGTAAACGACGGTTCATCCGACGGAACATGGGGTGAGATAGAGCGTGCCGCGCGTAAGTACGGAAATGTGCACGGAGTATGCTTCGACAGGAACTACGGCAAGGACTGCGCGCTTTACGCGGGGCTGTCCGCCTTTTCGGGAGACTGCGCCGCGACGATGGACTGCGATTTGCAGCATCCTCCGCAGACTCTGATTACCATGTACAGAATGTGGCAGTCGGGCTGCGACTGCGTGGAGGGAATAAAAAAAGAGCGCGGAGACGCGGGCTCTGCACACGGACTTTGCGCGGATATTTTTTACTCCCTGTTAAGCGCCGCGGTGGGCAGCGATATGCGCGGCACGTCCGACTTCAAGCTGCTCGACAGAAGTGCGGCGGAAAAGATACTCGCAAAGCGGACGCACTTTTACCGTGCAGCACCCGTATGCGCGGGTATACACGGTGCGCAAACGGAATACGCAGTCGCCGAGCGGGCGGGCGGAAACACAAAGTGGTCATTTACCGCTCTCGTGAAGTATATGCTCTTCGCTCTCGCATCTGTATCGCACGCAGCGCTCGCGGTATGTATCACGGCGAGCCTTATAACCGCCGCCGTCTCGGTACTGTTTTATGCATACTCTCATTATGCCGCGGGCGTGCTCTTCACGCTTTTATTCGTGCCGTGTGCTGCCTGCACCGCTCTGTGCTTAAAAAAGCCTAAGCGATACGGAATTTTAAAGACGATATAAAACTTCCCGGGAGAATACCTCTCCCGGG
>CAKSEI010000017.1 GCA_934446285.1 uncultured Eubacteriales bacterium
GTGCTATATGTTGCGGTAACCGTCAAGTCTTCTGTAACAGAAGTCGTAACAGTATCCCAGCCGGTGAATATTTGGCGCTCGGTCTCTGTGAGCATTCCGTCGTGAGCGCCCTTAACACTCGTTGAAGTATCATCACCGTCAGCAACCATAGCGGAAGCAAGCTGCTTGCCGTCAATATCAACCCAAGTCACCGTGTGCCAAACAGTAACGGGGACTTTCTTGAATACCGCGTATACCGTCATATCGCTCTGAATGTTCTTGAGGTCTGCCTTTGTGTAAACATAGCTTACGGTTCCGTCTTCGCCCGACTGCTCTTCTCTCGTAGCCCAATAGTCGAATACGTTATAGCTTTCGTCGCTCTTGCCGTCGATATATTTGTCCGTAGCACGGGTAGGAACACCGCTGAGTACCGCGGCATTGCTGCGGACTACGGTCTCGCTGCCGAATTTGTTATCTCCGTCCATATATGTAACGGTAAATTCTACATCGGTATGTGCAAACACTGCATAAAGGACAGTGTCCGCCGTCACCTTATGCGAATTAAGGTCGATGATTTCGCCGTTAGGCGTTAAACTCCAACCGACAAACGTAAATGTACCGGTGGCGTCGTCTTCTTTTTTGTAACCGTTAGTTACCGCGTCATCAACCGTTATCAGATCATCCTCAAAAACCTCGCGCGTGAAGAGCTCAGTTTTGCCGGTCTCGTCCTTGAACGTCACGGTATATTTTACCGTCTTCTCGGTTTTCTTGAAGGATGCATAAAGGTCAATATTCTTATAGAGAGGAGCAGATGTATCAACTGCATTTCCGTCTGCATCAACCCAACCGTTGAATTTGTAGGTATAATTTTCGTCAGCAGCCTTTTGAGGCTCTTCAATGTTTCCGCTCGAAATCGCATCGTAAAGGGAAATCAAGCTCATGGACTGCCTTGCCGAATCACCTTTATCAACCAAGCCGGTTACATCAGTATACTTATGCTGATAAGCAGCATAAACATCTCCGTTCTCACTATGGAAAGTAGCTGTAGGCTGAAGATTTCCGCCTACAATTGCGACCATCTGAAGCGTCGCATTTTCATTGTTGTTAACAGCAGTCGGATCAAACGAACTGGCACTTCCATCTGTACCAAAGACTTTAAAATCCTTTACACCGCGAATCTTGTTACCGTCAAAAAGGCGGTTGTCAATGTAAAGTAAATAATACCCATCCTTTTCTATTCTGAGAGAGCGGCTTGAAACTGTCGCTCCACCCCAGTCAGGATTGTTATAAAACCAATGCCAACTGAAATAGCCATCGTTGTTGTTGGATGCAATAACATATTTGGTATTGATTCGGGCAAGCTCAACCGGCGTCTCTATTCCGGTTGCCTTAAGAACAAACGTAATTCCGCGCTGCTCTGTGCCAAAGTCAATATTACCGGCCCAAATATATTGAGAAGAAGGAACGGTATCTCCATCATTTTTGTTAAGTGTAACAACAGGGGCGCTGTTATCAAAATACTTACCGGGTTGCTGACCGACTATGTTAAAGAAACCTGATTCAGCAGATGTAGTTGTTACAATTTCGCTTGCCGTAGTGACAGCACATGTCACCGTATGTGAAAAAGTCCCGGCTACGCCCTCAACGGTATCAAGATTGAATACAGCATCGACATAACCGTTTGCATCAACAAATGTAAACGGAACTTCTACAGTTGTCTTGCCGTCAACGGCTGCAAATGCAAGGTCACTATAGGTAAACGTAACTGTTCCTGAAGTTATGGGCTCATAAATTCCGTTCACTGCATCCACAGTAACATTTGTACGGTTCAATTTGAACTTAACAGCATTTGCCGTGCTGCTCATAAGAATGTCGGATGACAGCTCCGCGGTAGCCTTCAGTATAAGATCTTCCTTAAATACGGGACTGAATGTTACATCCTCGCTTACCTCATATGTACCGAGGTCAACCGTGGTTTCTCCGTCTATTGTCCATCCCGCGAAGAAGTAGTTGTAATTATCATCCGCAGTTTTAACGGGGTCGGGACAAGACGGATGAGTTCCCTTTTCAACAGCTCCCGTTTGGAGAACATTTCCCGACACATCAAGGAAGGTTACAACCGCATGAGTGTTTGCGACAGGCTTAAAGGACGCATACAGATTCATATTCTTATATACGGCGTCCACCGGGTTTCCGTTTGCATCCACCCATTGCAATACATAGCTGTATTGCTCGTCGGAATCCTTCGTCGGTTTAGCTAAACCGGAGAGATTAAACATCTCGTCCGGGGTAAGAACCGTACTCTTTTTTGTTGTTTCAGCGTCAACCGCTTCCTTTGCTTTAGGATACTCTTTTGTGTAGCTTCCGATTAAAGTACTTCCATCCTCTGCATAGAAGTTAGCTGTATAAGCCTGGTTTCCGGAAGCGATTGCCAACAGCTGCAGTGTCGCGTTTTCGTTGTCATTCGCAAGCGGCCAAGATGCCCAAGCACTGGAGCTGAAACTGTCTTTGCGGTCCGCGACGTTAACGGCTGTTATTGTCATAAGATTTCCGCCGGCATCCATTGCAAACGGCTTTCTTCCGAATGTTAAAATGTAAGTGCCGTCTTTAGGTATCGTAAGAGCAAATGAAGGCTCTGTTCCTACTCCGTCCATACCTGTATTTTTAGCGCCCCAAGCGTTAGAAAAACCCCACCAGTTAATACTGTTTTTCACAGTGAAGGTAGGCTTAAATCGGGTGAGACCCATGGGCGTATTTACCCCGGTTGCTTTAACTATAAACGACACTATGCCCGCTCCCGATGTGCCGAAATCAACATTGCCGGTCCAAAGATTTACCGGTTCTTTTAGATCAGCTGTCTTCGGGATTGCTACAGGCTTGGTCTTTTCCGTTAATTCAAAGTACCCGTCAGCCTGCGCAGGCTCGGTAATTGTCGTACCCTCCGCCGTGGCACAGAAGGTGCAGAGCGAGAGAATCATTACCGTCGCCAAAACGAGTGATAAAACTCTTTTCATAAAATTCCTCCTAAAAAATTATATATTCAGCGCGGTAATCGCGTGCGCCGCTGTTTTTATAATTGCATTTTATCACTTATTCAAGTTTTTTTCAAGGGCTTTCACCCTGCAGAACAAATTTTCGGGGTTTTCAACAGTTTTCGACATCTGTTTTTGTGCATAATGACATGTAAAAAAGTGTAAATCCGTGCCGTAAAACATGCACCTGTGAATTTTTCGGATTATCGCAAGCCGCATTTTAATATATTAAAGCATTTATGTATTGAAGAAAAAGCATATTTATTATCAGGATAATTCAGTATGACAGGGCAAGTTATTTCCGATACATGGGACAGTCAAAACGCGGTTTCACAATTGAAATTCTGCTTTGCTTTTTTTGCATATATAGGGCTTCCTTATTCCTTAATTTCGGCACGGCGGATTTTCCATGCGATAAAAAGTCTGTTTTTGATGATAAAATGAAACAGTCCCACGTGTCGACGGCTGCTGCGATTTTCTCATGAAAATTTCCGATAGCTCTCGCAGTTTCTCTTGTTTTCTCGCGTATTTCCGCTCGATTTCCGTTTTGTCAATGTTTGATGCCGCTGCGAGTCGCCGTGACATTTCTTTAAATAACCGCTTCCGTACATTTTTATGTACAAGTCGGAATTACGCTGCACCAAGGCTCCCTTGGGTAAAGGGAGCTGTCAGCCGTAAGGCTGACTGAGGGATTGTCACCTGAGGGATCAGCACTCGGTGTGGATTATGCGGTATCGATTGAAATTTGATTTCGTTCGTATGCTGTTCTGAATTTCGCATTGTTCGCTCATCGGACTGCTTATTTTTCGGCTGTGCGATATTGTTCGGTTTTACAATCCCTCCGTCACGGCTGCGCCGTGCCGCCTCCCTTTGCACAAGGGAGGCTGCGGACATCGGAAACTGAGCACAAGCGAGGACGGATTAAAGCGCTATGCGCTTAGATGCGGCAAAAATACGGAAACAGTTTTTGTCACTCTGTGCGGTCGGGCGATATATATTTTTGCGCCTATATAAAAGATTTTTGCGTCGCCTTTTCTCGAAAAAGCAACAATATTTGTTTGTAAACAAAAAAAAGAGAAACCCCCGACGAGGGTTTCTCCTCTTTTACGCCCGCGGCGTAAAATTCACGAGCTTGCCAAAAAAGCTCGGCAAAAACTTTTAATAAGGGGAAAGCGAAGGCGTTTCCTATACTAAAGCTTTTTGCGCAGCTTTTTCCCGAAAAAGCTGCCGACCGGCGGCGATTAAAGGCGCTGCCTTTAAAATCCACGAGCCTTTGAAAGGGCTTGACCCAAACTTTTAATAAGGGGACAGGTGAGAGCGTTTCCTATACTTTCATTGGCTGAGGAAAGATAAGGCAGTCCATATACAAAAGCTTTTGCCAAGCTTTTCTCGAAAAGCTTGGCAAAAGCTGACGTGCTCAGTCTGCCGACTTGACGGCGTCGGTGCGGTAGATGAAGCGGACATTTCCGTCCATGCCGTCCGTGAGTCCGGAGAATGACTTGTAGTCGGCGGATACGTCGGCTGTTGCTTTAAATCTCGTGACAAGTCCCGCGAGGTCGCCGTTTACCGCGTCGACAAGCTTCTGTACGCCCTGCTCATTGAACTCCTTTAAGCCGTCGGACAGCTGCAGTGCGCCGTTCTTCAGTGCCGCAACTCCGCTTGATAGAGCGGGCGCGCCGTTCTTCATTGTGAGTATACCGTCGTACAGCTCGCTTATTCCCGCGTACAGCTCGCCGCTGCCGCCGTAAAGCTGACCCGCACCGGCGCTAAGCGTGCCCGCACCGTTATTTGCCGTGTCAACTCCCTCGGTATAGGCGATGACTCCCGCATAGAATGTGTTGTAGCTCTCAAGCTGACCCTTGAGCGCGCTTATCGACTGTGCGCCCGCCTGTGCCTTTTCGACTGCGGCGTTTATCTGCGACTGAACGTCGTCCGAGTTCATGTTCTTTTCTATGAGAGCGTTTACCTGTTTGTCGGTCTCGCTCTCTATGGCAGCCGTAATTTCAGCGGACTGCATTTTATCACTTACATTTGCGTTTATGAGTGCCTGAACTTCCTCACTTGCCATCTGCATGTCGACCGCATTCTTAACGGCAGCCTGCTGCTCGGCGCTTATGACGCCCGCGGCAACACCCGCGTTATATGTATCGTCGGTCATGCCGAGGGCTGCGAGAACCTTCGTCTGTACGCCCGCGCGTACCGCTTCCGTTACGGCGGGAGTGACCTTATCGTTCTTTACCGCCTCGGTTACCGCTGCCTTAACCGTGTCTCTCTGAGCGTTTACAGCCGCAGTGACCTTTTCAAGGGCGACAGCCTGAGCCTGAGCCTTTACTGCCGCGGTATCAAGAGAAGCGAGAGCACCGTCAAGCACCGTCGCGTAATTGTCACGTGTGAGTGCGGGAATGCTCAGTCCCGCTGCGTTAATCTGGGTTGTTGCAGCGGAGAGCAGGGAGTCAAAAACCTGTGCCGCACCGTTGCGCAACGCCTCGCTGTTGCCCGAGAGCTGACCGAGCCCCTGAGCAAGGGCGGCAGCACCCTCGGAGAGGTCGCCCGCACCCGCATAAAGCGTGCCCGCGCCGTCCTTCAGCGCCTGAGCTCCGTCCGCAAGCTTATTTATGCCCGCGATAAGCTCGGAGGACTTTGAGAGAAGAGTATCAAGCCCGTTATAAAGCTGCGACGAGCCGTCCGTGAGGGCGCTCATAGCGTCGGTCAGGGCGTCAAGGGACTCCGTAAGGGCGTCTGCGTCCGAGAACTTATCCGTATCAATGCTGCTGAAAACTTCGTTTGTCGCGACCGTCACGGTGTTTGTCATAGTAAAGTTTTCCACATCTGCGCTTATCTCTACATAGCTCGGTATCTCGAGTTCTTCCTTATCAATGCCGAGGTTTTCCTGAAGACCGGGGAATGCAATGCCTATTACAGCCGTGCGGTTGCCGTCGTTGATGAGCTTTCCGCCCGAGACCTGTACGTTGGTGAAATTGTCGTTATCGAGCAGCACACCCGTGAGCATTGCAAAGGGAACGTAAATCTTCTCCTGTTTGCCGTCTATCTCAACGGTTTCATATTTTGTATTCCTGTAGTCGAAGCGGATTGTTACCTTACCGCTCTTGCCCGCGAGGGCAGCGGGAGAAATACTCTTGCCGTCGAGGGTATACGAAAGGCGAAGCTCTACGGGAAGTGCCGCGTCGGACGTGCCCTCGCTGTAGATGTCCTTTCCGTTCGCGTCCCAGACGCGCATGTTCTCGGAATTCATCGTGTAGCTCTCGTCGCCCTTTATGTTTTCGACGTTCGAGAGAGAGCCGGTATCCGTTATTTTATCTGAACCGGTCGGATTTTTTATCCAATCGCTGACGATTATTTTTTCGACACTTCCGTCTGCTCCCGCGAGGACGTAAACAGTCTCGTCCTTGACGGTCGTATCCTGCTTTTCCGTATCCTGCGCAGAAGTCTGCTCCGTCTCCTCCCCGTCCGTATCGTCGCGGAAGTTAAGCGCGAGCACCGACGCACCCACCGTTGCGGCAAGAGTCGTGCAGCACAGCAGTGCGATAAGAATTTTCTTTGTAATATTTTTCATCGTTTTATCCTCCGCTTGTTTATTGCTTAACATAAGGTGTGCTCTGCGTGCCGCTCTGCGGCGCGTTTCTTTTTGCCCCGTTCTTTTTCGCACAGAGACGCATACCGAGGGTCGTGGCGCATATGAGCTTATCACACAGCATCAAAAGCGACGGCAGTATAAGTATTACGCACAGCATGCTGACAACCGCTCCGCGCGCCATGAGCATACACATCGAGCTGATTATGTCTATATCCGAGTAAACGGCGACACCGAACGTCGCGGCGAACAGCCCCATACCCGATACGAGTATAGAAGGGATGGAGGTCGCAAGAGCCGTCCTTACGCTCTCTCCCTTGCTCTTTCCGCCGACGCGCTCGCTCTTGTAACGGGTGGTCATGAGTATCGCGTAGTCGACGGTCGCTCCGAGCTGAATCGTGCTTATGCATATAGGCGCTATGAAGGGCAGCGACTGTCCGAGATAATGCGGCAGACCGAGGTTTATAAAGACCGCAAGCTCTATTACCGCTATGAGTATGAAGGGCAGCGAGATGCTCTTCTCAACTATTGCGATTATAACGAATATAGCGACTATAGATACGGCGTTTACGACCTTGAAGTCGCGGTCGGTCGTTTCTATCATGTCTTTCATACAGGGAGCTTCGCCTATGAGCATTCCCGTTTCGTCGTATTTCTTGAGTATGGTATTGAGCTCATCTATCTGTTCGTTTACCGCGTCTGACGCGACCTTGTATTCGGAATTGATGAGCAGCAGCTCCCATCGGTCGCTCTTTAGTATGCTCTTAAGCTCATCGGGGAGTATCTCCTCGGGTACTCTGCTGCCGAGCACGGACTCAAGTCCGAGCACGTATTTCACTCCGTCGACCTGCTCCATCTCGTCAATCATCGACCTGACGTTCTTTGAGCCGAGGGTCGAGTCGACGAGCACCATGTGGGTGGAGGCTATGTCAAAGTCCTCCGAGAGCTTGGAGTTCGCTATGACATACTCCATATCCTGCGGCAGGCACTCGCCCATGTCGTAGTAGACCTCATTGTTCGTTTTGTTATACCCGTAAAGAGCGGGAGTGACGAGCAGCGCGAATATCACGAGAAATACGGGAAAGATTTTTGTTATCCCGCCCGCGAGACGCGTCATGTCGGGGATGAGCGAGCGGTGCTTTGTCTTTTGCAGAGGCTTATCGAAAACAAGGATAAGCGACGGCAGCACCGTTACGCAGCCGATAACTCCGAGGATAACGCCCTTTGCCATTACTATACCGAGATCGCGTCCGAGGGTAAAGGTCATGAAGCAGAGCGCGGCAAAGCCCGCGACGGTCGTAATTGAGCTCCCGACGACGGAGGTAAGCGTCTCGTGTATTGCCGCAGCCATAGCCTCATTGCGGTCGGAATATTTTTCTCTCTGCTCGTTGTAGCTGTGCCAGAGGAATATCGAATAGTCCATGGTAACGGCAAGCTGCAGCACCGCCGAGAGCGCTTTTGTTATGTATGATATCTCGCCGAGGAAGTAGTTTGAACCGAGGTTCATCAAAATCATCATACCGATTGAGGCGAGGAACACAAAAGGCACGAGCCAGCCGTCAAGCAGTATGAGCATGGCAAGGCAGGCAAAGAGTACGGCAAGACCTACATAGATAGGCTCTTCCCTCTCGCAGAGGTCCTTTAAGTCTGTGACAAGCGCCGACATTCCGGAGACGAAGCAGCTCTTGCCCGCGACGCTCCTTATATCGCGTATCGCGTCCATGGTCACATCGGCTGACGTGGAGGTATCGAAGAATACCGCCATCATGGTAGAGTGGTCTGTATTGAATTCATCGTAGATTTCGTCGGGGAGCAGCTCCTTCGGTATCGATATGTCGGCAAGCGACGAGTACCAGAGCACCGTCTCGACGTGGTCTACCTCTTTTATTTTATCTACGAGCCGGGCTACGTCCTTATCGGGCATATCCTCTACTATTATCAGAGAAAACGCGCCCTTGCCGAAGTCCTCGAGCAGCTCGTCCTGACCCTTTACCGTGTCCATGCTGTCGGGCAGATAATTCAGCATATCGTAGTTTACTCTTGTCGCTATCATACCGATAACCGACGGCACGAGCAGCGCTATCGATATTATCAGAATGAGTATGCGGTGCTTTACTACCGCCTTTGCAAATCGCATTGTTTAATCCTGCCTTTCATCGTCAAAGAAATCTGCCTCGATTTCATCGGGGCGCTGATGCCCTATTATCTTTACCGCGGTTATCATCGTGATGATATTGAGTATACCCTCACACAGCATCGAGATGCCCGTGAGCACCGCGAGCACGCGTGCGCTGTCGGCGGGACGTGCTACGAGCAGCGCGCCGAAGACAACGGTTGCGAGCGCGGGTATCAGTATCACCCACCAGTCGCCGATGCCGAACGAACGTGAGTCAAACGATATCTGCACCTTGAAGAGTCCGTCGGCGAGAAAATAAAGCCCGAGAGTTATGCATATAAAGTTCATCAGGCTGCCGGGACGGAAGAGCATAACCGCACCGAGAATAATCATTACTATCCCGAGGGTAAGGTCGTACTGAAAGGCGAGACGGTACAAATCCTTTGAAAAATAACCGATAAGTCTTATTATTCCGAAGACTATCATGACGGCGCCGCAGATGACGCCCACAGCCGTAATGGAAAAGTCCGGGACGGCTATCAACACTGTGCCGAGCACGCAGAGGATTAAGGACATGACAATATATCCTATCTTTGCGGCTCTCATGGGAGCGACTGAACGCATGGCAATTCTCCTTTCGCTATTTCACTTTCTTCTTACGCAGAAAGTATACTACGAGCCGCCGTTTTTTAAAATAGGCAAAAAGGGTGCCGTGACCTAAAACCGTACATAACGCGGGAAGTGTATAATTTTCAGACAAAAACGCTCTTTTGCCCAAAAACCGTCCCGCTCGCTGCCTGCCTTGCGCACCGCGGCTTTTTATGATAAAATAGAATGAAACAAAAGGAGAAGCAAATGAGAAAAATAAAAATCGGAGAATTCGACGCCGTTTTTAATATAATGAAAAATAGCTTTCCCCGCGACGAATACAGAGATAAGAGCGCGCAGAGGGCTCTGCTCGACAGGTCGCGCTACGCTCTTTACGTCGAGGAGGACGGCTATGGCGCGCCGGGTGCGTTCATCTCGATATGGCGCTTTGACGGCTTTACATATATAGAGCACTTCGCGGTGAAAGCTGACATGAGAAGTACGGGCATCGGGGGACGGATGCTGACGGGACTTGAACAGGCAGAGAGGGACGCGGGGCGCAGACTGTGCCTTGAGGTCGAGCCTCCCTGCGGCGATATGCAGAGACGGCGTATCGGCTTTTATGAGAGAAACGGCTTCTCACTGAATTTTTATCCGTATGAGCAGCCGGCGTTTTCGGAGAATAAAAAGCCTGTACCGCTTTTGATAATGAGCACGTGCGGCACTCTCACGGAAGAGGAATTTTGCAGCGTGCGTGCACTTTTATACAAAGAAGTGTATAATAAAACCGTACAAAATTGATTTTTATGCACCGGGACTATTGATTTTCAGCGTCTTTGGGTATATAATATCAGCGTTAAAAAGTTAAAGGAGCACGACATGAAAAGGAAACAGGCAGGAGAACTATTTTACTCGGAGCAGACACACCTGCTCGAGCAGCACGCATATAAATACAGTTTGCAGGAGCGGGAAAAGCCGCAGCTGTACAGAAACCTCTTTGATTATGACTCAATACCGAAGGTTTCTTTCAACCACCGCAGCGTGCCGATAAATATGCCCGACGAAATATGGATAACAGATACGACGTTCCGCGACGGGCAGCAGTCCACCTCGCCTTTTACCGTAGAGCAGATTGTCGACCTCTACAAGCTGATGCACAGACTGGGCGGAGAGAAAGGCGTAGTCAGGCAGAGTGAGTTTTTCGTTTATACCGAAAAGGACAGACGCGCGGTCGAGAAATGCATAGAGCTCGGTTATGACTTCCCGGAGGTGACGACATGGATACGCGCCAATGACGGCGACTTCAAGATTGTAAAGGATCTCGGGATAAAGGAGACGGGCGTGCTTGTCTCCTGCTCCGACTACCATATATATAAGAAAATGCACCTCAACCGCACCGAGGCGCTTGAAAAATATCTCGGAGTTGTGCGCAAGGTGCTTGAGAACGGTATAAGGCCGCGCTGCCACTTTGAGGACATAACGCGTGCGGATTTCTACGGCTTTGTACTGCCCTTTGCCACGGCGCTCAAGGATTTGGGAGATGAATACGGAGTTCCCGTTAAGATACGTGCGTGCGACACGATGGGCTACGGCGTTTCCTATCCCGGTGCTGCTCTTCCCCGCAGCGTACAGGGTATAATATACGGTCTGCAGCATTACGCGGGCATTACCTCGGATATGCTCGAGTGGCACGGTCACAATGACTTCTACAAGGTCGTGACAAATGCCTCCACCGCATGGCTGTACGGCGCGTCGAGCGTAAACTGCTCACTGCTCGGCATAGGCGAGAGGACGGGCAACTGCCCGCTCGAGGCCATGGCTATAGAATACGCCTCGCTTCGCGGCACTCAGGACGGCATGGACCTCTCGGTCATAACCGAGATTGCAAAATACTTTGAGGATGTTCTCGGACTTGATGTACCGCCGCGCACGCCTTTCGTCGGACGCGACTTCAACGTCACCCGTGCGGGAATACACGCAGACGGACTTTTAAAGGATGAGGAGATATACAATATTTTCAATACGAAAAAAATACTCAACCGACCCGCCTCCGTTGCCGTCGATGCACATTCGGGACTTGCGGGCATAGCGCATTGGCTCAACCGCTTCTACCGTCTTGACGAGCGCGGGATAACCGTCGACAAGCGCGCACCGTTTATCATGAAAATGAAGGAGCGCATAGACGCTCTCTACGAGGACGGCCGCACTACCGTAATGGGAGACTCCGAGCTTGAGTGGATACTGAAGGAAGTATGCCCCGAGGAGTATAAGCACTTCTCGCACGTGTGAAAAAAGCACAGGAAAGACCTGTGTAAAGAAAATTGCAAAAAAATATTGACAAATCGTCTGTCTTGTGGTATACTCATCAAGTCAAGTGGGCGTTGCACCGCTTGACTTCTTGCGGGCCATTAGCTCAGTTGGTCAGAGCAACCGGCTCATAACCGGTCGGTCCGGGGTTCGAGTCCCTGATGGCCCACCATTTTTCGGGTAAACCGCAAGGGCGCGTATGTCCTTTCGTGAGAATATATCATCCCCGCATTTCGGTGCGGGCAGGAGGATCAATAATGGATTTGGCTTTTTGTATAATATTGCTTGTCGCGGCGGTATTTCTCGTTGCGGCGGTACTTATGCAACACGGAAAAAGTTACGGTCTATCGGGTACAATCTCCGGCGGAGCGGAAACCTTTTTCGGCAAGAGCAAGGCTCAGACCCTCGATAAGGTTCTGTCAAAGGTAACCACTATTGTGGCAGTTATATTTTGCGTTTTGGTTCTTGTCATGTTCATGCTTCAGGGCAAGACGACCTCAAGCAGCACCGGCTCGACTACCAACTCCGGTCAGGGCACGAGTCAGTCTACAGAGTCAACGAACTCTACCGACCAGTCGGACGACGCAAGCGACTCTTCCGATACGGATGCGAGCGACTCTTCGGAGAGCAGCGCTCCTTCGGATGACGCAGAGTAAAATAACAAAGCCAATCCGCCGTATCAACGGCGGATTTTCTTTTTACCGCGTGCACGCGGGAAAGGTGTGAGAAATATGGATTATTCAAATTATATACTGTCCTTTGTCTCAAGGCAGACCTACACCCCGACGGATGCGGATACTCTTTTTTCAAAGCTCGGCTTTGCGGAGCATGAGCGCGCTTTATATAAGAAAGCACTTGACTCGCTCTGTGCGCGAGGGGAGCTGCATATCACTAAGAACGGAAAGATTACTCTGCCCGCAGAACCCGTGAGCGAACCGACCGGCACCTTCTCCGCTACGGCAAAAGGATTCGGATTTATCAGACCCGACGGCAGCGACGACCCTGCGGACGATATTTTTGTGCCTGCCTCCGGGACATGCGGCGCAATAAACGGCGATACGGTTGCCTATTCGACGACTGTCGGCTCGGACGGACGCACTGAGGGCAGAGTCACGGAGGTAAGGGAGCATTCGGTTACTCATATCATAGGCAACCTCATGCCCGTAGAGGTAAGAGGACGCACGAGATACGCTGTTCAGCCCGACAAAGCGATATATTCTTTTCTTATATATACCGACAATTCCGAGGCGGCGGGAAAGCATCCGGACGGAATCAAGGTCGAGGCGGAAATAACGGCGTACCCCGACGCACGCCGTGATGCGCTCGGACATATCACAAAGGTTTTCGGAAACGGAGAGAGCACGGGCGCCAACTTTGACGCAATCCTTCACTCCTACGGAATACGCACGGCTTTCCCGCGCGAGGTTTCGGAGCGCGCACGCTCGCTCGAGATAGAAAAAATAAGCACCGCGGGCAGACTTGATTTGCGCGATGCGCTTATCTTTACCGTCGACGGTGCGGACTCAAAGGACCTTGACGATGCAATATCCGTAGTAAAGACCTCGGACGGATATGAGTTAGGCGTGCATATAGCGGACGTATCGCACTACGTGCGCGAGGGAGATGTGATAGACAGAGAGGCATTCTCCCGCGGAACGAGCGTATATTTCTCCGACAGAGTTGTACCCATGCTGCCCGAGGAGCTGTCAAACGGCATATGCTCGCTTAACTGCGGAGAGGACCGATACGCCATGTCCGCTTTCGTCACTCTCTCCCGCTCGGGCGCGATACTTGATATCCAGATAGAGCGAACTGTCATTCGCTCCGCCGTGAGAGGCGTTTATTCGGAGCTTAACGACGTGCTCGCACGCGGCAGGCGCTCGGAGTTTTACGGTAAATATGAGCCTGTATACTCATGTCTGCGCGATATCGTTGAGCTTTACCGCATTCTCGAGAAAAAAGGCAGAGCGCGGGGAGCGGTCGAGCTTGAGACGGAAGAGGCGAAAATAATACTAAAGAACGGAGAACCGGTCGATATAGTTAAGCGCACGCGCGGACTCTCCGAGAGGATAATAGAGCAATTCATGCTGTGTGCAAACGAAGCGGTAGCGACTTACCTTTACCGTCGAAAGCTGCCGTGCGTATACCGCGTGCACGACGAGCCTACGGAGGAGAAATTAAAAAATCTCCGTGCGTATGCATACGGCGCGGGGCTTGACATTTCCCGTCTGCGCGGAGGGAGCGTCACGGGCGCGGACGTGCAGAGCGTGCTTGACGAAGCAAAGGCAAAGGGCATTGACAACGTGGTGTCCGCCGCAGTCCTGAGGACGATGAGCAAGGCGGTGTACTCCGCCGAGAACCGACCGCATTTCGGGCTGGGAATAGAAAAGTACTGTCACTTCACCTCGCCCATAAGGCGCTATCCGGACCTATGCTGCCACAGAATCTTAGGCATGATGATGGACGGAAAGCTGCGCACAGATGAGTCGGTCGCACACATGAAGGCTTTTACCTTTGAGGCAGCTGCGCACTCAAGCGAAAATGAGCGACGCGCGATTTCCGCCGAGCGTGAGGCGGACGATCTTTATAAATGCATATACATGCAGTCGCGCGTGGGTGCGAGATACGAGGGAAAGGTCAGCGGCATGAGCAGCTCGGGGCTTTTCATAGAGCTTGAGAATACGTGTGACGGCTTTGTGCCGATAAACACGCTGCACGGATACTTTACGTACAACGAGCGCAGCATGACCTTTTCAAGCACGCGAAAGATATACCGTCTCGGCGACAGAGTATGGGTAAAGGTCGCGAAGTGCGACATAC
>CAKSEI010000018.1 GCA_934446285.1 uncultured Eubacteriales bacterium
AGCTTGTATATCAGCTGCAGGGATTTGTCAACGATCAGGGTATCGACGACAGCCTCGCGGGTGCACGCGGACTGTGCGTGACCGAGGATAAGATATACGTGGCGGACACCGATAAGAAGCGTATACTTGTTTTCGGCAAGTATGACGACGAGCAGAAGAAATGCCCGTTTGTCGCGCGCCTTGAGGAGCCCGAGTCCGAGTCCTTTGCGGACGACGATGTCTACATGCCGATTGCAGTGGCTGCGGACGTTTCGGGGCGTATATACGTCGTTTCCGCTACTACCTATGAGGGTATAATCGCGATGAACCCCGACGGAACGTTCTCCGGATTTGTCGGAGCACAGAAGGTTGTCTACAGCGCACTTGAGATTGCGTGGAGACGTTTCCAGACAAAGGAACAGCGCGAGAATACCAAGAGCTATATCTCAACCGAGTACAACAATATAGACATTGACGCCGACGGATTTGTATACGTTACCACTTCTTCAATAGAGGAGGCAAAGCAGCAGGAGGCGATAAAGAGCAAGAGCGGCGACTACGCTCCCGTAAAGAAGCTCAACACCGCAGGAAACGACGTCATGAGGCGAAACGGTTTCTTTGCTCCTAACGGAGAGGTAAGCGTACTTATCACGGAGACCGATAAAGAAGACGACAACAAGAACGAGACCGATTCAATCGGCGCATCCGTTATCGTTGACGTAGCACCCGGTCCCGAGGGCACGTGGTCGATAATCGACCAGCGCCGCAGCCGTGTGTTCACCTACAACCAGGACGGCGAGCTGCTTTTCGCTTTCGGTGATAAGGGCGAGCAGCTCGGAAACCTCGACAACGCAGTGGCTATAACCTATCAGGGTGACAAATTGCTTGCGCTCGATTCGAGAACGAATGCATTCACTGTTTACACGCGCACCGAGTACGGCGACATACTCATATCCGCCATAAAGGCGAATAATGACCGCCGTTACGACGAAGCATCGACTTATTGGCAGAAGATTCTGCAGAGAAACAACAACTTCGACTCCGCATACGTCGGACTCGGTAAGGCTTCATACCGCTCGGGCAAGTGGGAAGAGGCAATGAATTACTACAAGTACTGCCTTGATACCGCTGACTACTCCGAGGCGTTCAAAATGTGGCGTAAGGACTGGGTCGAAAAGTACGTATGGATAATTCCGATATTCGTTATCGTGGTGATATTCCTGCTCGTCAGGTTCTTCGGATACGCGGGCAAGGTAAACAAGCGAGCGGCAACCTCGGGAGAGAAGAAAACACTCAAGCACGAGCTGCTGTATGCATTCCACCTGATGCTCCATCCGTTCGACGGATTCTGGGATTTGAAGCACGAGAAACGAGGCTCGCTGCGTGCGGCGCTCATATATCTCGCACTTACCGTCCTTGCCTTTACTTATAACGGCATAGGACAGTCGTACATCTACAATCCCAAGGGCGCGACGCAGAGCATATTCTTGCAGATAGCGTCGGTCGTCCTGCCCGTAATACTCTGGGTTGCGGCGAACTGGTGCTTTACGACGCTCTTTGAGGGCGAGGGCAGCGCAAAGGATATACTTATTGCGACATGCTACGCCCTTGTACCGATACCGATGCTGCTCATTCCCGCGACGATGCTCACCCACGTGCTCGCACTCAGTGAGTCGGGATTCGTATCGCTTATAACGGGAATCATGTGGGTATGGGTCGGACTGCTCATATTCTTCGGCAGCATGATAACCCATGACTATACGCTCGGAAAGAACGTGCTCATGACGATAGCTACGATAATCGGTATGACCATTATCATGTTCTTAGGCATCCTCTTCTCAATGCTTGTAACAAAGATGATAATGTTCGTGTCCAACATAGTGACGGAAGTCAGCTATAGAATGTAGAAAGGAGAAAAGTCAATGAGAACTGCAAAGAAATCACTCTCGGCGCTCTTAGCGCTTGTAATGGCACTCACTGCTTTCGGCGGGCTTTTCACCCTTTCGGTTTCTGCCGATGACCCGGCTGCGGGTACGGCAGCCTCCGGCGACACAACGACCTCGGGCGACACGACAGGCGACCCCGCGCAGGAAGAGGAGGAGAAGCTCCCCGACTACATAAGCGATACGAAATATCGCTTTAAAACAGCTGAGGAGAAGCTTAATAATATTATAGAAAATCTCGCATATAAACTCGACGGCGAGAAGGGCACGGGCAACAACCTGTGGACACGCAAAGGCGATTATTACCTTTACTGCGATGCTTTCTCCGGCGAGGTCATCTGGCAGAATAAGAAGACGGGAGAAATGCTGCTCACCAACCCTTATGACGTCGGATATGCAAAGGACTCTGCAACGAGCCAGAAAACGAAGAAAGAGCTGCTTTCGCAGATAGTGCTCACATATGAGGACGCGGGAACGGATAAGACGATGAACTCTTACGACGACGCGTGCCAGAGAGAGCAGATATCGGCGAAGTACATTCACGACGGACTGCGCATAGAGTATTCCATGGGTGAGGTCGAGAGCCGAAAGCTCGTACCGAGGCTCATCCCCGCGACCCGTTTTAACGATCTGATACTCTCGAAGTTCATGCCCGGTTCGGTTGAGTACGAGACACTTCTCTCCTACTACATGCTTAAGGATATAAATGCAGAGGGACAAACCGAAGCTCAGATAACCGAGTTGAAGAAGCAGTATCCCATCACAAAGCAGATGGCTATATACGTCTTTGACTCCGATGCGTCGAAGAGAGAGCTTTCCACCGTTGAGAAGATAATCAAGGGCGGAACGACCTACTCCTACGACGACATGAACGAGGACCACGCAACGACGGGCTATCAGGGCAACGATGCAGCTCCGGCAGTCTTTAAGTTCGGTATAGAGTATACTCTCGCCGACGACGGCTCACTGAAGGTTCGTCTCGCTGCCGGCGGTATCCGTTACGACGAGGACAACTACCAGCTCAAGAGCATCAGCCTGCTGCCTTACTTCGGCGCTGTTGATAATAACTATAAGGGCTACACCTTCCTGCCGGACGGCTCGGGCGCTCTCATAGAGAACAGCGACACGGCATATACGCTCTCCGGTAAGATGTACGGAATAGACTACGCTTACCATCAGATAACCGGACAGAACCAGGAGGTTATGCGTCTGCCCGTATTCGGTGCGGTACAGTATACCGAGGCTGTTGCGGGTGAAGAGATAGACGACAGTATAGAGCAGACTAAAGAGGAGGACCTCGGCAAGACCGACGAGGAGAAGACCGCAGAGAATGAGGCTCTCGAAAAGGAGCTGGGAATAGAAGGCTCGACGAGTGCCGAGGAGGAGGCAGCCGAGAACGGCGACAATACCGCCCCGGGTACGAATAACCCCGCCGGGGAAACACCGGCGACCGAAGAACCGGCGGCTGAGGAAGACCCCCGCGTGACCGCTCCCGCGTATAACGCAGGATACGTTGCGATAATTGAGGAGGGCGAGTCGCTCGCGACACTCACCTCAACGCACGGCGGCTCAGTATTTAAGTACAGCTCGGTTTACACGAAATTCAGCCCGCGCGCTCAGGATACCTACGACCTGAAGAATTCTCTTTCAGTCGGCGGCACGAGCTACACGGTGCGCAGCAAGCGTAAATATACCGGTAATTACACGCTCCGTATCTATATGCTCACCGACGATACGATGGCAAAGAACGCAGGCGTTGATGACTACTACAGAGTAAGCTACGTCGGTATGAAGGACGCATATCAGGATTACCTTGTTGCAAAAGGAGAGTTAACGCCTCTCACGGACAAGGGTGACAATATTCCGCTCTACATTGAGTCCTTTGGCGCACTTGATACCGAGGACAGAATAATGAGCATCCCCGTAACGGTCAAGACGCCGCTCACGACGTTCGATGACCTTGAGAAGATGTATGAGACGCTCAGGGAAAACGGAGTCGAAAACGTAAACTTCAGACTTAACGGCTTTACGAACGGAGGAATGATTTCCACCGTACCGTATAAAGTCAAGTTCGTCTCAAAGGTCGGCGGCAATTCGGGCTACAAGAAGTTCCTTAAGTATGCCGACGAGAACAACATCGGAGTATTTACCGACTTTGACTTTATGTACGCATCAAAGACCGCAGCCTTTGACGGCTTCAGCATGAAGAAGCAGGCGGTACGAACCATAGACTCAAGGTATACGAGAAAGCGTGTGTACAACGCAATAGAGCAGAAGTTCTTACCGACGGGACACATTGCAATCTCCGCGGGAAGTCTCTCGGACATATACGACGGCTTCAAAAAGAATTATGTCGAGAAGTTTGATACCAAGCAGATTTCCGTATCGACCCTCGGCTCGGATCTCAACTCCGACTTTGACCGCAAACAGCCATACGACCGAAATGACTCGCAGAATTACGTAGAGGATGTGCTCACGCGCATCAATGAGGACTTTGAGGACGTGATGATGGACGGCGGTAACTCATACGCGCTCAAGTATGCGGACCATATACTGAATATATCGCTTGACTCCAGCCGCTTTGCACGCGCAAGCAAGTCGATACCGTTCCTTGCGATGGTTCTGCACGGCTATGTAGAGTATGCCGGCTCCCCCACGAACATGGCGAGCGACTCCACCTACGAGCTGCTCAAGATGGTTGAGAACGGCGCTAACCCCTACTACATGCTCTCTTACGAGAACCTGTCAAAGCTCAAGGAGGACGAAGAGTTCAACAAGTACTATTCGGTCAACTTTGAGTATTGGACGGAGGATCTTGCCGAGACCTACAAAACGATGAATAACGCGCTCGGCTCACTTCAGGAGTGCACGGTGACCAATCACGAATTCCTTGACGGCGAACGCGTACACGACGCGGGCGAGACGGGCGACTTCAGCATCGACTCGGGAACGATAGTGCGCGTTGAGTATTCAAACGGCACGGCGTTCTACATCAACTATAACGATTACGCGGTTAAGGCCTCCGACGGAACGGAGATTCCCGCTAATATGTTTATAAAGAAATAAGAAAGGAGAGAATAAATGACAAATGCTAAAACGGCGGCAGCACCCAAGATAAAACGCCGGGGTGCGTCCCTGCAGGCTAAGAAGCAGCGTGCGGGATGGATATTCGTTCTCCCTTTCATTCTCGGTATTGTGCTCATATACCTGCCCATAGTCGTTAATTCGATTTGGGTCAGCTTCAATACCTTCCAGACGGTAAAGGGAGGCGGTTACGTCCTCAAATTCGTCGGAATAGAAAACTACAGATACGCGTTCTTCTCGGATACATCATTCGTCAAGACCCTGCTCTCGGGTATAAAGTCCATGATATTCAATATACCCGCGATAGTAATATTCTCGCTCTTTATGGCGGTCATGCTCAACCAGAAGATGCTCGGCAGAGCCGTCTTCCGTGCGATATTTTTCGTGCCCGTCATACTGTGTACGGGACTTGTCGATAAGATGGACGCGGCGAACAGTCTGCTTGACAACATGGATAAGGGCTCGGGCATTGACAATGGAGCTACGGACAATACGACCTCGGGCGTGTCGGAGCTCATAAGCGCCGTCGACATTCAGATGCTCTTCTCGAGTATGCAGGTCGGACACGGGCTTGTTACATATGTCGTAAACCTTGTAAACGGACTCTACGACATAATCAACCAGTCGGGTGTTCAGATGCTTATATTCCTTGCCGGACTTCAGTCGATTTCGCCCGCGATATACGAGGCGTGCTCGATAGACGGAGCAACGACATGGGAGACATTCTGGAAGGTAACATTCCCGATGATAAGCCCGATGATTCTCGTTAACGCGATATATACGATAATCGACTCATTCACATCGAGTAAAAACGAAGTAATGAACTACATCGAGAAGATATACTCAGAGTCGGGCGGTAACGTCCGCTCGGCGGCGATGTCGTGGGTCTACTTCGTCATCGTTATATTGATAATCGGAATTGTGGCGGCGATAATGTCGACGTACATATTCTATCAGAGAAGAGACTGAGAAGGGAGGTAAAGAGATGAATCAGACAAAAATCAAAAAGGAAACAAAAAACAAGATAAGAGTCGATTTTGAACGTACCTCCGCATGGACGAGATTCAAGATAAAGTATCTCTCCGTACACTTTCTCGGCACGGCGGTATGGTGGCTCTTCCGCTTCATGCTGCTGCTTGGGATATCGTTCGTAATCCTGTACCCCTTCTTCACGAAGATTGCATCGTCGTTCATGAGCTATGAGGACCTTGTCGACACGACGGTCAAGCTGGTACCGAAGTACCCTAACCTGGACCGATACAGGCTGGTTATATACGACGGCTACTACACGGCTCTCTTCAATACACTTTGGCTGTCGCTGTCGATAGCGGTTATACAGACATTCATCTGTTCGTTTATCGGCTACGGCTTTGCGAAGTTCAAATTCAAGGGCAACGGACTGCTTTTTGCGCTTGTCATCTTCACGATGATAGTACCGCACAATGCGATGAAGTTTGCTATGTTCATGAGATTCAGATATTTTGATATCGGGTATCTCACCGACCTTATAGCCGGCAAGGGACTTATCGAGCTTATATTCGGCAAGCCGATAAATATGATAAACACGGTAGTGCCGATGTACCTGCTCTCGCTTACGGGACTCGGATTTAAGAACGGTCTGTATATCTTCATGATGAGACAGTTCTTCCGCGGAGTGCCCGACGAGCTTGAGGAGTCGGCGTATATAGACGGATCGGGAGTATTCCATACATTCTTTACGATAATACTTCCCATGGCGGGCTCTATGATGATAACGATATTCCTCTTCTCGTTCTCATGGCAGTGGACCGACTACTTCTACACCAATCTGTTTATACAGAACGGCAAGAACTTCGGTCACGAATTCCTCGTAATGTCGAACTTCTATTCGGGAAACATCACGGCGTCCACGGGTGTCGCCGGCGCAAACAACGCCGCGGCGTCGCTCATGATAATCGCACCGCTGATTATCCTTTACCTGTTCGGTCAGAGATACCTCATTCAGGGTATCGAGCGTTCCGGTATAACGGGCTAAAACGAAATAAAGAGCAAGAGCGCTCCCCGAGAGGCGCACTCCGCAAGGAGTGCGCCTCAGTTATATTCGCCTGACGGCGAGCGCTGTGCTCTCGCTTACTCTTTTATTAAAGTTTTTTCGCAAGCTATAAAAAAGCACGCGAAAGAGGAGAAGCCCTCGCCGGGGGTTTTCCCTCACCCTCTATATATAGATGTAGAAAATCGCCCGGATACTACATGTCCGAAATGCGGAAAAATACACATGTGAATTATTTGTAAATTCGAGCATAACCCCTCGCAAGCCCTTGAAAACAAAGGAATGTTATGATATAATACCAAGGCTTGATGTGCGATGAGGCGGGAGATTGCGGTGCAGACACACCGGTAACTTTCGCAGAGTATGTCCGAAGAAACGGGCGAAGGCAGGCAAGTATACGGTCCGAGCGGTGGCTGAACGCATCAGCGTTGACGCATCGCAGGTCACGGAAGCCGCGGGACGGGTTCCGTTTTCTTCCGGGAGATAAAGAAACGCCCGGGAACGTGTACAATGCTCGCCGCCTATTTTAAGGGTCCTGCATGTCGGCAGGAAACGAAACTTTAATAGGAGGAAAAATCAATGGCAAAGCAGAATGTCAGAATCAGACTGAAGAGCTACGACCACTCCCTTGTGGACGCGGCTGCGGAGAAGATAGTGGATACGGCGAAGAGAAACAACTGCACCGTATCGGGACCTATCCCGCTGCCCACCGAGAGAGAGATAGTAACCATTCTTCGCGCTGTTCATAAGTACAAGGACAGCCGCGAGCAGTTTGAGATGAGAACTCACAAGCGTCTTATTGACATAGTGAATCCGCCGAAGGCAGCTGTCGAGGCGATCATGAGTCTTGAACTCCCCGCCGGCGTTGAGATTGACGTTAAGCTCTGATTGAGCAGCATCTCGAGACACCGCGAGGTTTTAAGTCACGTTGCAGCAACAGACGACCCGTCCGCCTGCAACCAATAACTGAAAACAGGAGGAAAATTCAATGAAAAAGGGTATTATCGGCAAGAAGATCGGTATGACTCAGATTTTCGACGAAGTCGGAAATGTAATCCCGGTAACCGTCGTTGAGGCGGGACCGTGCGCAGTCACACAGGTCAAAACGAAGCAGACCGACGGCTACGACGCAGTACAGCTCGGCTTTGAGGATGCAAAGGAAAAGCATGTTACGAAGCCCATGGCCGGACACTTCAAAAAAGCGGGAACAAATCCCAAAAAGCATCTTAAGGAATTCCGTCTCGACGACATCTCCGCGTACAGCGTAGGAGACACGGTCGGTGCAGACATTTTCGCTCAGGGCGAGAAGGTTGACGTAACCGGAATTACAAAGGGACACGGATACACGGGCGCGGTCAAGAGGTGGAATAACCATATTCTCCGCATGACCCACGGTACGGGTCCTATCCACCGTCAGGTCGGTTCTATGGGCTCAACCTCAACCCCGTCGAGAGTCTTCAAGAACAAGAAGATGGCGGGCCAGTACGGTAACGAGAAGGTAACAGTTCTCAATCTGGAAGTAGCAAAGATTGATGCGGAGAAGAACATCATCGCGATAAAGGGAGCAATCCCCGGTGCTCGCGGCGGTATCGTCTTTATTCGCAATACGGTCAAAGCATAAAGGAAGGAGGATTAAATAATGCCTAACATGAAAGTAGTTGATATGCAGGGCAAGGAAGTCGGTGAGATAACCCTCTCCGACGATGTATTCGGCGTAAGCGTCAATACGGCAGTCCTCCATGCAGCAGTCAGAGCATATCTGATGAATAAGAGACAGGGCACACAGTCGACAAAGACCCGTACAGAGGTCAGCGGCGGCGGCAAGAAGCCCTGGAGACAGAAGGGAACGGGACGCGCGCGTCAGGGTTCGACGAGAAGCCCTCAGTGGACGCACGGCGGCGTAGCTCTCGGACCGAAGCCGCGCAGCTATCGCATAGACCTCAATAAGAAGGTCAAGAGAACGGCTCTCAAGAGTGCGCTCTCCGATAAGGCTCTCGGCGGAAACATGGTAGTGGTAGACGCTATCACCGCAGCGGAATACAAGACAAAGACCATGACTGCCATGCTCGCAGCCGTAGGCGCGCAGGGCAAGGCGCTCGTTATCCTCGCGGACAACGATGACAAGGTCGTGCGCAGCTTTGCGAACATTCCGGGCGTCAAGACCGCACAGGCAACGTGCATCAACGTGTACGATATACTGAATGCGGATAAGCTCGTGGTCGCACGCGCCGCAGCAGAAAAAATCCAGGAGGTTTACGCATAATGAGAAGTTGCTACGATATAATCTTGAAGCCTATCATTACCGAGGCATCCATGGATATGGCTCAGAACAAGAAGTATGTATTCAAGGTTCTGAAAGATGCAACCAAATCCGAAATCGCAGCAGCGGTTGAGGAGGCATTCAAGGTCGAGGTTGCAGATGTAAACACGATTAACGTAAAAAGCAAGCCGAAGCGCAGAGGTATGATAGAGGGTCGCACCGCAGAGTGGAAAAAGGCCATCGTCACCCTGACGGAGAAGTCGGGTACCATCGAGTTCTTCGACGGCATGATGTAAGAAGGAGGAGTGAATAATGGCAGCTATTAAATATAAACCTACCACTCCCGGCAGAAGAGGAATGTCTGTTCCCTCTTTCGACGAGGTAACGAAGTTTACCCCCGAAAAGAGCCTTCTCGCCACAAAGAAGAAATTTGCCGGCCGTAACAGCTACGGACGCATAACGGTTCGCCACAAAGGCGGCGGAAACCGTCAGAAGTACCGTCTTGTCGACTTCAAGCGCGCAGGCGAGATGAAGGAGACGGTAGTCGGTATCGAGTACGATCCTAACCGCACCGCATACATCGCCCTTTTAAAGGACGAGGCGGGCAAGAAGAGCTATATCATAGCTCCCGCGGGACTTACCGACGGAGACACGGTCGAGACGGGCGCAGGCGCGGATATCAAACCGGGCAACACCCTTCCGATAGCAAACATTCCCGTAGGTACGATAATCTACAACATAGAGCTTTACCCCGGTAAGGGCGGACAGCTTGCCCGCTCGGCAGGAACACAGGCTCAGCTCATGGCAAAGGAGAACGGCATGGCGCAGGTTCGTCTGCCCTCCGGAGAGGTTCGTCTTGTCCGCCTTGACTGTAAGGCAAGCATAGGACAGGTCGGCAACATAGAGCACGATACCGTCAAGATTGGTAAGGCGGGCAGAAAGCGTCATATGGGCGTCCGTCCGACCGTCCGCGGTTCTGTCATGAACCCGTGCGACCACCCGCACGGCGGCGGTGAGGGCAAGAGCCCCGTAGGTCGTCCGGGACCCGTTACCCCGTGGGGTAAGCCGGCTCTCGGTTTAAAGACGAGAAACAAGAAGGCGAGAACGAACAAGTTCATCGTCAAGCGCAGAAACGGCAAATAATAGAAGGAGGCACAAGATATGAGCAGAAGTTTGAAAAAAGGCCCGTTTGTCGAAGCTAAGCTCTACGCCCGCATCGAGGCAATGAACGAAGCCGGCAAAAAGCAGGTTCTCAAGACATGGTCGCGCGCTTCCACTATATTCCCGGAGTTTGTCGGACACACGATAGCCGTTTATGACGGCAGAAAGCACGTGCCGGTATATATCACAGAGGATATGGTCGGTCACAAGCTCGGCGAGTTCGCGCCGACAAGAACATTCAAGGGGCACGCAGGCTCCAAGACATCCAACAACGGTAAATAATTCAGGAGGAACGAAATGGAAGCGAAAGCAATTCTTAAATATGCAAGAATTTCTCCGCGCAAAGTCGGCATCGTCCTGGATCTTATCCGCGGAAAGGATGTAACTTATGCGAGAGCAATTCTGAAGAACACGCCCAAGAGCGCGTCCGAGTATCTGATAAAGCTGCTTGATTCGGCAGTGGCAAACGCAGAGAACAACCTCGGTCTTAACAAAGAGGATCTTATCGTCAGCGAGTGCTATGTATGCCAGGGACCGACGCTTAAGAGAATCATGCCCCGCGCGCGCGGTTCGGCAGACAGAATACTCAAGAGAACCAGCCACGTAACACTCGTAGTGGCAGACAAGAAGTAAGAAAGGAGGATAGCAGAATGGGACAGAAGGTAAATCCGCACGGCCTCAGAGTCGGCGTAATCAAAGACTGGGATTCCAGATGGAGCGTACCGGACGAGCAGTTCGGCGATACACTGGTATCCGACTACAACCTGAGAAAGACTCTTAAGGCGCAGCTGCAGCAGGCAGGCGTGCCGAAGATAGAGATTGAGAGAGACAATCAGAGAGTCCGCGTATTCATTCACTGCGCGAAGCCGGGTATGGTAATCGGACGCGGCGGCACAGAGATTGAAAAGCTGCGCCTCCAGATAGAGGATATCGTAAAGAAGCCGGTATCCGTAAACGTGGTAGAGGTAAAGCAGCCTGACCTGAACGCACAGCTCGTCGCAGAGAGCATCTGCGGACAGCTTGAGCGCAGAGGCAGCTTCCGCCGCGCCATGAAGATGAGCATAGGACGCACCATGCGTCTCGGCGCAAAGGGTATCAAGATATCCTGCGGCGGACGTCTCGGCGGCGCCGAGATTGCTCGTAACGAGCATTATCACGAGGGCACAATCCCGCTGCAGACGCTCCGTGCCGACATCGACTACGGCTTTTGGGAGGCTAACACCACCTACGGCAAGATAGGCGTAAAGGTATGGATATACAAGGGCGAAGTGCTCCAGGACAAAAAACACCGCTTTGGTGAAGCAAAGATTGAGACACCTAAGTTCGACCGCAAGGATCGCAGAAACGGCGACCGCAGAGACCGCAAAAACGGTGACCGCAGGGATCGCAGAAACGGCGACCGCAGAGGCGGCGGACGTCCGCAGAACGGCAATCGCCGTCCGGCAGGTGCTCCTAAGAAGGAAGGGGGCGACCGCTGATGTTAATGCCTAAGAGAACAAAATTCCGTCGTGTACACCGCGGCAGAATGAAAGGCGAGGCTACCCGCGGCAATACACTGACATACGGTTCATACGGACTTGTCGCAACCGAGCCCGCGTGGGTAAAGAGCAACCAGATAGAGGCTGCCCGTGTCGCAATGACGCGTTATATCAAGCGTGGCGGTAAGGTCTGGATAAAGATTTTCCCCGATAAGCCGGTAACAAAGAAGCCTGCCGAAGTCCGAATGGGTTCCGGTAAGGGTGCGCCCGAATTCTGGGTTGCAGTAGTCAAGCCGGGCAGAGTCATGTTTGAGATGGACGGCGTTTCGCCCGAAATTGCGCGCGAGGCAATGCGTCTGGCTTCCCACAAACTTCCTTGCAAGTGCAAATTCGTGATGAAGGAAGAAAATACACAAGAGGAGGAGGGTTAAGCAATGAAGGCAAGCGAAATCAGAGAGCTTTCCGCAGAGGAGCTTGAAAAGAAGCTCGCGGAGCTTAAAAAGGAGCTGTTCAACCTGCGTTTCCAGAACGCCATTAACCAGCTTGACAATCCTCACAGGATAGACGATGTCAAAAAGGACATCGCCCGCGTAATGACGATTCTTCACGAGAAGAACGCTTAACTTGAAGGAAGGAGAGCTAAGTCATGGCAGAAGCAATTGAGCGCAACCTGCGCAAGACACGTACGGGCAAGGTAGTATCCACCGCAATGGACAAGACGGTAGTCGTATCCATCGAGGATAACGTAAAGCATCCCAAGTACGGCAAGGTCATCAAGAGAAGTATAAAAATACACGCTCACGACGAGGCAAATGAGTGCAGCGTCGGCGATAAGGTGACGGTAATGGAAACAAGACCCCTTTCCAAAACGAAGAGATGGCGTCTTGTGGGTATCATTGAGAAAGCGAAATAAAAGTAGGTACGACAAAGATCGTGCACGAAAAAGGAGGAACGCACAGTGGTTCAGCAACAGTCACTTATGAAGGTTGCCGATAACACGGGAGCTAAGGAGCTCATGTGTATCCGCGTACTCGGCGGCTCGGGCCGCAGATATGCGAATATCGGCGATATCGTGGTGTGCTCTGTTAAAAAGGCAGCACCGGGCGGCACCGTAAATAAGGGTGACGTCGTAAAGGCAGTCGTAGTCAGAAGCGTCAAGGGCGTAAAGCGCGCAGACGGTTCTTACATCAAATTCGACGAGAACGCAGCGGTTATTATCAAGGACGATAAGACCCCTCGCGGAACTCGTATCTTCGGGCCTGTGGCTCGCGAGCTGCGAGATCATGATTTCCTTAAAATCATGTCTCTTGCTCCGGAAGTACTTTAAGGAGGAACGGTAATGGCAAGTCTTAAGATTAAAACGGGCGATACCGTAATCGTTCTGTCCGGCGATGACAAGGGCAAGAAGGGTAAGGTAATCGCAACCTCTCCGAAGGAGAGAAAAGTAATAGTAGAAGGCGTCAACGTACAGAAGAAGCATGTCAAGCCCCGCAGACAGGGTGAGACGGGCGGAATCGTCAGCGTTGAGGGTGCTCTCTACGCAGATAAAGTCGCCATCGTCTGTGACTCATGCGGCGCAACTCGCGTAGGTTACAGGATCGAGGACGGCAAAAAAGTTCGTGTATGCGCCAAGTGCGGCGGAAGTCTTTGATGGGAGGGTGTAGCAAATGTCAAGATTAAAAGAACTTTACACAAGCGAAATAGCACCGGCTCTCATGAAGAAGTTCGAGTACAAGAGCCCCATGCAGATACCCAAGCTCGACAAGATTGTAATCAATGTCGGCGCGGGTGAGGCAAGAGACAACTCAAAGGCGATAGACAATATCATCGACGACATCACGCTCATCGCAGGTCAGAGAGCAGTACCGACTTACGCAAGAAAGTCGATAGCAAACTTCAAGCTGCGCGAGGGCATGAAGATAGGCGTCAAGGTCACACTCCGCGGCGAGAGAATGTACGAGTTCGCAGACAAGCTCTTCGGATTTGCACTTCCCCGTGTACGTGACTTCAAGGGCATCAACCCCAACGCGTTCGACGGACGCGGCAACTACTCCTTAGGACTTAAGGAGCAGCTCATCTTCCCCGAGATCGAGTACGATAAGATAGAGAAGATACGCGGTATGGACA
>CAKSEI010000019.1 GCA_934446285.1 uncultured Eubacteriales bacterium
GAAAAGGCGTTTCTCAAGTCATCCTCGCCGTAATCATAGTCAAGGCTTATCTCAAACCACCGGCCTCCTGCGTCGGCACACTCGGTCATGAGACGCACGAGCAGATCGGTAAGAGCCTCTCTCGACGAAGCAGCGTGACCGATAAGCGTGTAGTAATCGCAGCCGGGCGGTGTCTCCGGCAGATTGGCAGGAGAGGTAATAACATGCGTAAGAGCAAGAGTATCTGAGCTAATATTCATATACCCGTGATACTTCATGTCTGACTGCGGCAGGTCGGAGTCATCCCATGTTGTGTCGACATAGCTGAATGAGCCGTCGATATTGACGATGTTCCACATATGGCTGTAGCCGTTTGCCCTGCCGCTTACAGTGCCGCAGTATATCCCCGCGCGGTTCATGAGCATCTTAAAGGCAAGCGCGTAACCGTCGCACAGAGCTTTGCCGTCGACGATTGCGCCGTATGCGGTATTCTCAAGGTAATTGTCGTCCGAGGACGAGATGTATTCGCAGTTTGCAACAAGCCAGTCGTGGAGATACAGCTCCTTTTCGAATTCGCTGCCCGACGGCATACCCGAGAGCACCGACGCGATTTTTTTATCAAGTGTATCAAGGAGCATCGAGGCGCTCTGAGAGTCCTCAAAGTATGTTATGCGCACCTTGGTATCCGTCTCGCTGATAAATGAAACAACCTTGTCGTAATCGACATAAAAATACTGCGGGCAATCGGCGATTATACAGTCGACAATCCGACCGAATTCATCGGAGGAGTAGACGTACGGCACCTCCGGCGTGTAATCACCGTGCTCCGAGATAGCACGCTCTATCGCGTCGTACATTATCTGCTCTTTTCGCGTGAGACTGTTGAAATGCAGCGAATTCTCCCTGTATATAGACTGTGAGCATTCAAGATCGGCGCGACCGAACGTCGGTACGAACCTCACGAGGACGGCGACGGCAAGGAGTGCAAAGAGCGTAATGAGTATTATTATCTTGGCATGTATATTTATTTTATCGAGCATGTTCCGCCTCAAAAAAATTATACGTATATTATACTATATCCGAGCGATGTTTTCAAGGTTAAAGTGTTGAAAAAAATCCCGACTTATATTATAATATGCATCGGAGGATTGTGCAGTATGAAAAAAACAAGTATCGGAGGGCAGGCGCTCATAGAGGGAATCATGATGCGAGGCCCCGAGGTCACGGCTATGGCGGTGAGAAATGCGAGCGGTGAGATAATTCTTGAGAGCGAACCGACCTGGCGCGGGAAAAAGCCCGCAGTATTCAAGATACCGTTTATCCGTGGCATATTCAATATGGTTTACTCACTTGTGAGCGGTTATAAATATCTTATGCGCTCCGCGGAGCTGTCGGGGCTTGACGCTCTTGACGAAGTTGGAGAGGACGACACTTCATCCGAGAAAAAAGAAAAAAAAGATAAAAAGAACAAAGCCGTCATGGGCGTTGTCATGACCGCGGCAAGTGTGCTCGGGGTCGCTCTCGCCGTCGGCCTTTTCGCTTATCTTCCCGTAAAGCTCTTTGAGTGGCTGCGGCTGCTCTTCCCGTCCGTGCCCGACGGCTCGGTGGTAAAAAGCTGCTTTGAGGGAGTGCTTAAGATTGCCATTTTCGTCGCATATATGGCAGCCATGCGCTTGATGAACGATATAAAGAGAACATTCATGTATCACGGCGCGGAGCATAAGACAATTTTTTGCTACGAGGCGGGAGACGCGCTTACGATTGAAAATGTCAGACGGCAGAAAAAATATCACCCGCGCTGCGGAACATCGTTTATGATACTCGTACTGCTTGTCAGCATTATAGTATCGATATTTATTCCGCGCGAGATATTCGATGTGCATATAACGGGAATACTGCGCACGGTCGTAAAGCTGTTCGTGCTGCCCCTTGTAGTAGGCATAGGCTATGAGCTAATAAAGCTCGCGGGAAGATACGATAATGTCTTAACCAAAATAATTTCCTTCCCCGGTTTGCTGCTGCAGCATATATCCGTAATGGAGCCTACGGACGATATGATAGAGTGTGCAATAGCTGCAATGAGCAAGGTCATACCCGACGACGGCGACTCCGACAAATGGTAATAAAAACATGCACAGCACTTCTGACGTGCGGTGCATGTTTTTTTCGTTATGATGCCGATCGCAGCATATTTTCGATATAAATGCCGTAGCCCGTTGTCGGGTCGTTTATGAGAACGTGCGTTACCGCTCCTATCAGTCTGCCGTTCTGAATGATAGGCGAGCCGCTCATGCCCTGAACAATTCCGCCCGTCTTTTCGAGCAGGGTCTCGTCCGTTACCTTAAGTGTCATATTCTTTTCCGCGCCCTGCGAAGAGTTTTTTTCTATTTTCACCCCGTATTCACGCGTTACTCCGTCATCAAGTGTACATCTGATATACGCATCCCCGTTCTTTATCTCACTTTCAAGGGCTATCGGAATTCCGTCGGCAAATGACTCCGTGCCCGATGCTAAAATACCGTATACGCCCGTCGGAGTATTTGAGGTAATCACCCCGCTCTTTCCCGCACCGAAATATCCCTTAAGCTCCCCGGGAGATCCCGACTCGCCCTTGACTATTCCGCTTACGGTAACGGGAAATACCGTGCCGTTGCCGAGCGGCAGCAGCGTGCCGGTCTCGCTGTCGCACACACCGTGCCCGAGTCCGCCGAAGGTCATGTCGTCGGTATTGATATACGTGACCGTACCTATACCCGCCGTACTGTCCCTCAGCCATATTCCCGCTCTGTAAAAGCCATCGTCCGCGGATTTAACGGGCTTCAGCTTAAGGGTAAGAGTATCGCCGCCGCGTCCGACCTTGAGACCAACCTCCCTGTCGCTTGATGATATTAATGCTGTAAAGTCATTTATATCCTTTATTTCCTTGTCGTCTGCGGAGTAAATAATGTCGCCCGATCTTAAGCCCGCGTCAGCTGCAGGTGTTTTCTTTCCCGATGAAGTCTCTACCTCGCCTGTCCCTATAACCACAACGCCCTTTGTATTCATTTTTATTCCGAAAGTCTGTCCGCCGGGACAAAGGCGAAATGAATCATCGTAAACATCGACAGAAACTCTCTTTACCGGTATACCGACGATGCTTGCCTCTGCGCCGAGGCATGCTGTCCCGCCGTCACATGTCGGGTCGAGACGGTAGTTCACGAGAAAACTCTCCGTGCCCGCAGTACTTCTGCCCTCCCTTATCGCCACACTGTCCGGAATAGACTCAAACGACAGCGCGAAAACGGATGCAAAGCTTATACCTGTGAGTAGTGCCGCGCGCAGGAAGGCGCAGAGAAATCCGTTTTTTAGTCTGTATTTTTTTTGCATTTTCTTTCCTCGCTCTGTATCTTTGCGATACAATCATATCTTTCACATTAATCGAGTTTATATAGCCATCAATTTTTTCACTTTTTTCAAAAAAAGAGTGCGGTCGTTTTTCTAAAAAAGTAAAGCTGCCGGCGCACTCTCACCCAAAATAAGCTGTAAAAAACACGTTTTTTACAGCTTGGATTTTTTAAATTATCTTTGAAAAAATCGGCTTTTTTCTTTTTCGCGGTATGAGAAGAACATTTTTACCTATTTTTGTACCGTCACCCAGCTCGTTAGCGTCCCGTATGTACTCCTCGGTCGAGCCGTATCTTCTCGCTATGTCCCACAGCTCCTCACCGTCCTCCGGATAATAAAAGGTTATGGGCAGAGCCGACAGATCATCGCGCGGTTTTGTTTTATCAACGGCAATCTCAGAGAGAAACTTTTTCTCATTTCTCGCAAAGGGGATGCACCTAATATGTACTTTGCCGCTTATTTCTACATTCTGCCCGTTATATGCTGCGGCAACATCCGTCACATACGCGCAGCAGATAAATCTATCGCAGGAGGGCGGGATATCAATAGGCAGCTTTAAGGTTACGTTATTCTCAATAACAGACAGGCGCGCGTCCTCGCTTTTCACGACTGCACTTACCCTCACGTCGGTGTCGGCATAAGAGTCGTCTCCGTCCGCGTGAACTCCGTGAAAAGATGCATGTGCGCACGGATATATGACGTCCTCAAAGTGTGAAAATTCGCTCGACGAGGTGAAGTCTCCCTTAGCAGTGATCGGTGCGCAAACCCTTATCAGCTCAACATCAGAATACTTAAGCGAGCAGTTATAGTCGCAGGAATACGCGTCTGTAACAAACGTACACTCAAGGTTCTTATAGAGGCGGAAGTTTATACCGTAAGTCAAGTCAATCTCGAATACTCTTGCCTCGCCCCGCGAATTTTTGCTCACGGACACGGTAAGCTCGGAAATAAATATCTCTCCCGCTCCCGTATATCCGTCGCATTCCCTCGAAGAATTAGCTTTACCCTCAATGGTAAAGGAAAACTCAGCGCACCCGTATTCGTTTTCTCCGTCGTTCTTGATAAGATAAAGGCACTTGAATATAGCAGGGCATGAGTACACGACGTTCATGCCCGAGGTTGAGATTTCGCAGCATCCCGTCTCGACGGTGCAGCATATTATTTCTCTCGCCTCCCCCGAGGAGGAGTTTAACTCAAAGTCTCTGCTCATGCGCAAATCCCTTTTTTCCACGGAAATGATATCAAGACAGCTCTCGGTGTCGGTCTTTTTTTCACACGTACAGTCATCCTTATCGGGCTTATCCACATTCACGGCGGGCAACGTGTCGTGCTCTGACAGACAGAGAAAATTAAGACGCAGATAGCTCTTTATGTTTATCTTGCGCATATTTATAAGCTTGCAGTCAAGTCCCGCGCTCTCCGGGCGCACCGACATCTCGCCGGCATTCTCGCCCACGTGGAATTTATGAGAATACGTCGTTTTAAATACCGCGTTCTTTAAGCTGTTGCTGTCGGTGAGGTAAAGTACGGAGTAGACAATCTCGCCCTCGTACTCTACGTCCCCGCCGTCGATGTATTTTGAACCGGGTCTAAGCATAGAATCGCACCTGACAATTTTTTTTGCATCGTCAAGATGCTCCGGCAGGACAAATTCTCCCGCAACCTCCAAATTACCGCTTTCCTGCGCTGAATTTTCAAGGAAAGACGTATTTCTGCCTTTTGCATCAATATTTTCCATTATTCTTCTCCCCTGCTGTGCTTTTTGATTTAGTAATTTATATGAGTGTCTGCGGACAAATATTACAGACTGAATTTCTCGCCCGTCATATGCGCATGTATCTTGTCGAGTGCCGCTTTTTCTATACGCGAGACATACGAGCGTGATATACCGAGCATCTGTGCTATCTTGCGCTGAGTTACGGGCTTTATATCGCCTATGCCGTAGCGCAGGACTATAACCGTCCGCTCTCTGTCGGTGAGGATGCCGTTTATGAGCTGCAGAGCCTGAGCGCTTTTCGTTTTCGCATCAAGATCATCGGCTATAGTGTCCTCGCAGCAAATGATGTCCATATACGTGAGCGGATTTCCGTCCTTATCCGTATCTATAGTCTCATTTAACGACACCTCGCAAGCGCTCTTTTTACGCGATCTGAAGTACATTAAAATCTCATTCTGCAGACATTTGCTCGCATAGGTTGCAAAACGCGTGCCGCTCTCGGGCATATATGTGTCGACCGCCTTTATCAGACCTATCGTGCCAATTGATATAAGGTCGTCCTGGTCCTCTCCCGAGTTATAGTATTTTTTCGCTATATGGGCAACGAGACGCAGGTTATGCTCTATGAGTATCTGCCGAGCGCGCTCATCGCCTTTTTTCATTTTTTCAAAATACAGATTTTCCTCTTCCCTCGGCAGCGGGGGCGGAAAAGCACCTCCGACCGACACTCGCAGAAAGACGAAAATGTAATTTAACAGCAGCGTAAACATATTATCCTCCGAATAAATTGTAAGAATACCGATTATGTGATATAATAATGCAAAAGGATGTGAAAGCTTTGAAATACGCCGTAATTGACATAGGCTCAAATACAGTAAAAATGCAGATATACGAAGTAATAGGAAAATCCTTTCGCAAAGTTCGCTATGAGAGCATACCGGCGGGACTTATAAACTACATAGACGACGGCATCATGAATGCGCGCGGTACGGATGTTCTCTGCTCCGCACTTACGAAATTCATCTCGGATGCAGGCGCGGCAGGCGTAAAGAACGTACATTCCTTTGCCACCGCTTCACTGCGGCGTGCGGACAACAGAGAGGATATACTACGCACGGTAAAAGAAAAAACTGGCGCGGATATACATATAATGAGCGGAGATGAGGAGGCAGAATGCAGCTTCTCGGGTATAATAACCGAGACGGGCGGAACACATAACGCCGTTCTTCTCGACATGGGCGGCGGCAGCACGGAGATAACAGCCTTTGACGGAGTGAAACCCGCGGGAAAAGCAAGTATACCTTTCGGCTCGCTCTCCCTCTACCGTGATTTCGTCTCGCACACTCTTCCGAGTGAGAGTGAAAAGGATGCGATAAAGCGATACGTTAAGAATGAGATAACATCCTGCGGCATTTCGGGAAAAAATCTTTTCGTCAGCGGCGGCACGGGACGCGCCGTATGTACGCTTTGCTCTCACCCGTCTGAGCTTTATACTGCCGAGATATCCGCTCTGTACGGCATCGCTCATGAGTATTCGCACAAAGAGAATACTCTTAAGAAAATTTTGCCCGAGCGGTATAAGACCGTTCTGCCGGGACTGTATGCAATGCTCGCGGCGGCAGAGCTTTTCGAGAGTAATAAAATAACATTTCCTCGGGCGGGAGTGCGCGAGGGGTATTTACTGTCAATTATATGAAAGAAACGGATGTCAATATGAACGGACTACTTATTTTCGAGGGTATGCCGAGCCTGCGGCCGCTGCTCTCCGACTCTGCTAAGAGAAAGATACATAGGGTCGTAATAGACTCTTCGAAATGCCGCAAACGAGCAAAGGAGCTGTCATACATAAAGGCAAAATCGCATGAAATGGGTTTTGCGCTTGACTTTCTTTCCCACGAAGAATTCATTCGTCTCTGCCCGGGCGATACGGCGGGAGGGATTGCTGCCTTTGCCGAGGAGAGAGTCATTCCGTCCCTTGAGAGAGAACATATAAAGGAAAACGGGTTTTATATCATGCTTGAGGGTATAGAAGACCCGTACAACTTCGGCTACGCGCTGAGAAGTGCATACGCCGCCGGGGCTGACGGGATTGTAGTAAGCGAGCGGAACTGGATGAGCGCCGCTCCGTGCGTATGCAGAGCCTCTGCCGGGGCATCCGAGTATCTTGATATTTACTCCTCCGACGCACACGCCCCGGATATTTTTCACGATGTAGGATATGCAGTCGTTGCGACGGGCGTAAAGAATGCGGAAAGCGTCTACGAAACAAGTCTGAAAACTCCGATATTTCTTATAATAGGCGGGGAAAGACGTGGCATCTCCGCTTCCACTCTCGAAAAGTGCGACAGAACCGTGCGCCTTGAATACGGCAGAGACGACTGCAGAATAGCCCTTTCCGCCGCATCGGCTGCCGCCGTGCTTGCCTTTGAAGTCATGAAGGCAAATAAATATTAACCGGAAAAGTCAAAGAAACATATACTGTACTATAAAAACGGAGGGTACAGTATATGTTTTCTGATTTCAGCTTTATTTCGGCTAATACGGCATCGGGGTTTAAGAGCTTTTTCGACGGTGCGTTCACTGACTGCGAGTACAGATACATTATAAAGGGCGGTCCGGGCACGGGAAAATCGTCGTTTATGCGCCGCATCGGCAGAGCGGCGGAGGAAAAGGGACATCGGGTTGAATACTTTCTCTGCTCATCAGATCCCGACTCACTCGACGGCATAATAATTACCGACATGAAAATCGGTATAACCGACGGTACGTCTCCTCATCCGAGCGACGTTGATATCGCGGGCGTAAACTCAGAGATACTGAATTTCGGCTCACTCTGGAACGGCGCTAAAATCAAAAAGAGTGCAGACAAAATAACGGCGCTCACAGAGCGCAAGAGCCGTTTATACGACGTGGCATACAGAGCGCTCCGGGCAGTATATATTTCCGAGAATATTTCTCACTCCTTTGCGCTTGAAGCCTTTAACACGGAAAAAGCAGCGGGCTTTGTGCACAGGCTTGCAAGAAGCTATCCCGCAGGAAGCGGCAAAAAAAGAAAAATCAGACTGCGCGACGCATACGGAATGAGCGGACACACGACCCTTTCCCTGCCGCACGGTAAAGTAAATTATCGCATACTTCCCATGCACGGTGCGGAATATATTCTCGCTTGCATGATGGCGGAGGAATTTGAGCGTCGCGGTCACGCGCTCACGGTATACCCACGTGCGCTCGACGGAGAGAAAATCTCGGCTTTCACCGTCCCGGAGCTTGACCTGACTGTATACGTCGGAGACGGAGCGGATGATGCAAAGAAAATCAATACGGAGCGTTTTGTCGCAAAGGAAACACTCGCGCGGAATAAAAATAAAATAAAATTCTCGGAGAGATGCGCTGCGGAATTTGAAAAAGAGGTGCTCGACGCTTTTGCGGAAATACGTGAAGCACACTTTGCACTCGAAAAAATCTACTCATCGGCGATGAGTTTCAGAAAGCTTGACTTGTTCACGGATAAATTCATAAATAACCTTTTGGGATGAAGATTTCGGCAGCTTTTTTCTAAATAGCTGCCGATTTGCATTTTTATATTGAAAAACCTATCGCCGGATGTATAGAAATGCATAACTTCTCTCGTCACTCACTTAAATAACGCAAAAAAACGGCTTAACGCCGTTTTTTTCGATTATCATATATTATAAGTTTATGCGCGCAGTCTGAATGAATCGTCATCGGGTACTGTCACCATACGAATGTCCGCTCCGACTGCACGCAGCTTACCGACGATATCGTCGTATCCGCGCTCGATGCAGCTTACTCCGTCGACCTCGGTTCTGCCGTCTATGGCAAGTCCCGCAATTATCATTGCAGCTCCTGCGCGCAGGTCGCACGCGCTGACCGATGCGCCCGTGAGCGGCACTCCGCCCTCTATTATGGCGGTCTTGCCGTCCACCTTTATGGACGCTCCCATGCGCAGCAGCTGTTCTACGTATCTGAATCTGTTATCCCATACACTTTCGTTCAGAAAGCTGACTCCGCTCGCCATGCACATGAGTACCGCCATCTGCGGCTGCATATCTGTCGGAAATCCGGGGTAACATTGCGTTTTTACATTACATTTTCTGAGCTTGCCCGTCGAGGCGACTATAACATAGTCGTCATCCTCTATAACATCCACACCCATCTCCTGCAGCTTTGCCGTGAGAGACTCAAGGTGCTTGGGAATAACATTGTTTATGCGCAATGTGCCGCCCGTCGCGGCAGCAGCTATCATGTAAGTGCCCGCCTCTATCATATCGGGGATAATGGCGTACGAACATCCGTGAAGAGCATTAACGCCCACGACCTTTATCGTATCGGTACCCGCACCGCGTATGCGTGCGCCGCAGGTATTGAGAAAGTTCGCGAGATCGACTATATGCGGCTCTCTCGCTGCATTCTCGATATAAGTCGTACCGGGAGCGGTAGCAGCTGCAATAAGAACATTCGCCGTTCCCCCGACCGTTACTTCGTCAAAATACACGCTTGAAGCACGCAGTCCGTTCTCGGACGCGGCATCGATATATCCGCCGTCGAGAGTTACCTGCGCACCTAAGGACTCAAAGCCCTTTATATGCTGGTCAATAGGTCTGACACCGAAGTCGCAGCCGCCGGGATAGGCGACGTGCGCACTGCCGAATCTGCCCAGCTCCGCACCGAGCAGGTAGTAAGAGGCACGCAGCTTGCGGACAAGTCCGGTAGGAGCAGTCCCTCCGCGTACATTAGCCGTATCTATTTCAACCGTCGAGCGGTCGAGCATCCTGACGGATGCTCCCATCTGCTGTATTATATCAAGAGATGTGTATACATCACTTATAGCGGGTATATTCTCTATAACACACTTGCCGTCGACAAGCAGCGTGGCAAAAATTATCGGCAGAGCGCCGTTTTTCATTCCGCTTATCTCCACCGTTCCGCGCAGAGGAATGCCCCCGTTTATAATGATTTTTTCCATATTATAAACCTTTCGTAAGGCTATATTTGAATTCAGACTTTTTATATTGTATCACAATGTGGGATAGTTGTCAAATATTTCACTTACATATTATGATGCTCAGCCGTTTTCGTTAATGCTCTTGACATATGCGACGGCTAGGTCAACGACCATTCCGTAACTCTTTGAACCCGCGCTCTGCCCCTGCGCCTTAAGATATGTGTCATTTACCGCTCCCGAGACAACCGAGACCTTGCTCTCCGAATATTTCGCAAAAAATCTGCTGTATTCGCTCTCCTCATATCTGAGCCGCAAATCAACCCCGGACCAAAGCTCGTTATACTTCTCACGGTCGGCTGAGTAAAGCGCATTTGAGATATACTCAAACATACCGACGTTTCCGCTGTATCTTATATAAGGGTCATCCGAGGCACGGCAGACAAGATAGCCCATGAAATTAGCCTCGTTCTCCGGAGCTATTCCCCTCTGGTGCGACATCTCATGCGCAGCGGTATACGGCAGGGTGTAGTCGGGGAAATTTATATTTATATTCGCCTCGCCCGTATAATAGGTGTAAATACCCGATATGTGGGTATAGGTCATGGGCTTGCTCAGAGCAATGAATTTTATTTTCGCATCGAGAGACTGCACAAAGGAATACTGTGCGCTCACCTTGCCGTAAGCCTCATTGAGTTTTTCCGTCATCTCGCCGAGCGAATAGGGCATACGCGAGCCCGAGGTATAGGTGAAATTTATACTGCCCATATCCTTTTTTATCTCCTCGAGAAAATATTTTCCCGTTTCATACAGCTCGTCCGCACTCACCGGCTGCTCCGCAAGCCCGAGCTTATATGAGAGCGTCTGCCCCCTGTACGCGGGAGCAAAGCTGAGGGCAAAGCCCGAATAAAGAATGCACAGAGCGCTGAAGAGTGCGCCTATCATACGTGCGCTTCTCGCGTTATCATCCCCGTTTACGGTGTGTACGCACGCAATTATAAGTACCGTTATCGTGACAGGCATACATATTATGACCGCCTCAGCAAGTGAAAAAGGCAGATACTCCGTCACTTTCGCAAGAATAGTACGTATGCCGGCAGATACGGTCATGTTGAATGAATCGGCAAAAGTGCGCGAAAAATAAAAGCTGACGTGCAGGGCTGCCGAGATAAGAGCTACCGAATATGTTATTATAAAAAACACGCCGAGCGGGCTTTTAAACAGTTTTTTTTCTTTCATAAACAGCCTCCAAAAACTTCTTTATATCGGGTGAGAGCGGCACGTCAAGCGACAGACGGCGTCCCGAAAAAGGCAAATTAAAAGCAACAGCGTACGCCTCGAGCGCCTGACGCGGCATATCGGGGTCGGGCGAGCCGTAGAGAGTATCCGAGCAGATAGGATGACCTATAGACGAGAAATGCACGCGCAGCTGATGCGTGCGTCCCGTATGCGGGCGAGCCTCCACGAGAGTCTTGTCCGCTATATACTCAAGTACTCTGTAGCTCGTGCATGAATACTCGGCGGCAGAGCCCGACTCATGAAGAGAGCGCGTTATTATGCTCTCCCCGTCCCTGCGTATATATCCCTCTATCACGCCGCTCTGCGGAGCATGTCCGTCGAGCACAGCGTAATATTTTTTCTCCGCCGTCCTTGACCTCAATTGGGCTGCGACATAATCGCATGCGGCTTTATTTTTCGCCGCTGTGACTATACCGCTCGTATCAGCGTCAAGTCTGTTGACGGGACGGAAAACAAACTGCATATCGCTTTTTTCAAAATAATAAGCAAGAGCGTTGGCAAGCGTATCCTCCCTGTGCCCGTGGGTCGGGTGAGTCGGCATACCCGCACCTTTGTTGACACAGATTATATTTTCATCTTCATATACAATCTCAAGTGGTAAGGCAATCGGTCTGTATTTCGGATTTTGCCCCGTACCCGCGTCCTCTATACCGAGGCTTAACGTGTCGCCTGCGTGCACAAAAGCGCGCACGGTTACGCGCTCCCCGTTCAGCACTATTCCGTCCTCCCTTTTCTTGAGATCCGTTAAGCTCCTTCCCGAAAAGCCGAGTACTCCGCGTAAAAAAGTCCTCAACAATATTCCGTCATGTTTCTCTGCCACTTTTATTATCATAGGGATATTATACAATTTTTTTCGCTGTAATGCAATATGTATAAGATTGTCTTACGCGGAAAAAATGAGTATACAGAAAAAACGGAGGTAAACAAAAATGAAAAAAACTCTTGCGGTTTTTATTATCATTGCATCGCTCGCAGCTCTTTCGCTGCCGAGTGCTTATGCGCTGCTCAGCCCGGGCATGAGCATTATAGCAAACAAAACGGAGCTAATAAAAAGCGGAACGGTAAATAATGATATAGAATTTTCGCGCGACGACTTTAAGAACGTCACCGGTGCGCGCAGGATAAAGTCTGTTACGTTTCTCAGTCTGCCGTCCGCCGACTCGGGAAAACTCAAGCTCGGAGATATCGACATCTGCGAAAACCAGACCGTGTCGTCGGGTTTTGTAGATATGATAGTATTCAGTCCGAATGCAGATGTCCGCAGCGATACGCACTTTGACGTCAGCGTCAACACCGGAAAGGAAGAGTATACCGTCACATGCGGACTGCGCCTGCTCACGGGCATAAACGCCTGCCCCGTGATAAAAGCGGAAAAAACGGGCATTACGACCTACCGTGATGTATCCTATTACGGCAGGCTCGCAGCCTCCGACCCGGACGGTGATAAGCTCGGGTACGAGATAACATCTTCTCCCCGTCACGGCAGCGTGACGATCACCGACAGCGCGGCAGGCTCTTTTAAATACACTCCGTCCGGCGGATACACGGGAAGGGACTCGTTTATGTACCGTGTGCGCGACGAATACGGAAACTACTCGGAAGAGCAAAAAATAAGCATTTCAATAGAAAAAAATTCAAGCGGTGTATTCTACTGCGACATGGACGGTAATCCCGCCGCGGTAAGTGCTCAGAGACTTGCCGAGGAAGGGATAATGGTAGGTGCGACCGTAGGCGGTAAAACGGTATTCGGTCCTGACTATCGGGTATCCCGCGCGGAATTTCTCGCCATGGCAATGGATGCGTGCAAAATAGAGACGGACAAGACTCTGACGCGAACGGATTTCGCGGATAATTCCGATATACCAGAGCACCTCATGCCGTATGTTGCTACGGCAAAGAAGCTCGGATATATAAGCGGAGTGGAAAAGGACGGCAAGACCTTCTTTTACCCGAACGAAACGGTAACACGCGCGGAGGCGGCGGTCATTATAAATAAAATGCTCGACCTGCCGACCTCTTCAACAGCCGTCAGTGTTTTTGCCGACAGTGCCGACATTCCCGCGTGGGCAGCGGGCGCTCTCTGCTCTCTTAAGGACGAGGGACTTATGATAGGAACCGGAGACGGCAGGATAAGCCCCGTTTCTCCTCTCACCCGTGCTCAGGCGGCAGTCCTTATCTGCGGGCTGCTCGACAGAGAATAAAAAATCCGTCCGACTTACGTCGGACGGATTTTTTATGAGATTGTTATCTTCTGAAAACTTTCATGATGATAGCGTCCTT
>CAKSEI010000020.1 GCA_934446285.1 uncultured Eubacteriales bacterium
GAGAACGGGAAAGCTCGGACTTTTCCGTTTTTTTGTCGTAAAAAGGCGAAATGCGCACATAAAGGTCTGAGGAACACAGTATAAAAACCGTTTTTGCGCAAAAAAGGACTTTACAAAAGGAAAACGCCATGTTAAAATTATTACAGGATAAATTACGGAGGTTTGTAATGAAACGGTTATTATCTGCTATTATTGTACTTGCGACGCTGCTTTCCTGCGCCTGCTTTGCCGTCGCCGAGGGCGACGGATTAAAGGACTCCGGGCTTAACTATACGGAGAGCACCGTTATGCTGAAAAATCCGCATATGGGCTATCCCGGTCACGTCGGAATGACGCTGAAAAAGAGCGGAAATACCGTTTACAACAATTCCGGATTTACGTGGTACTACATAAATATAAATGCCTTCTCCTCGGGCAACGACCGTCTGCCGGAGAGCACCGCGGACCGCAGGGGCTTTACGCCGAAGGCGGCGAGCGAGCCTATATCCGAGGACGCGCTTAACGCCCTCGATGAGACTCTCTCAAATCTGCGCGACAACGGCGGCTCGTGCCTGATGAGATTTGTCTATGACTGGAACGGTGTTCCCGGATGCGAGCCGAGAGAATTCGATATGATAATAAGGCATATAGAGCAGCTGTCCGAAGTCGTGGGCAAATACAGCGATATATGTCTCGGCTTTGAGTGCGGTATCATCGGCGTTTTCGGCGAAATGCACTCTTCAAACTATTGCGGCAAGGAGTACGCCGACAGGGTAATAAATGCTTATCTTGACAACACTCCCGAGTCCATGATACTCATGGTGCGCTCCCCCGCATATATAATGAATTATCTGAACCTCACGCGCGAGGAGCTTGCCGATACCGTAACGGAAAAGGGCACGCGCGAATACCGTCTTTCGTACTTTAACGACGGATATATGAATACGGACAACGATACGGGCACATGGGGCGACCGCGCCCTCGACCTTAAGTTCCTTGCTTCTCAGAGTGAGCACGCGACCTACGGCGGCGAATACGGCAGCGCATATTCGAGTCAATATCTGCCGAACAATGCCTGCATCCCCGAGAATGCCATTCCCGAGATGTATCAGACGCACGTAAACTTCATACGCGGCAACGTATATAAGATAAACGACCGAAATCAGGTTTTCGGCTACGACCAATACACCTATTCAAGTGCGTATGAGAAGGAATGGTTTCCCGACAACTCCGCCTTTTACGGGCAGGACTGTCATACCTTTATCACCGCCCATCTCGGATACAGGCTCGTGCTGCGCTCGAGCAGGCTTTCCGCAAGCCCCAGGGCAGGAGAAACGCTGCGCCTCTCGGGCAGTATAGAGAATACGGGCTTTGCAAACATTCTCCATAATCCAAAAACCTATATAATGCTCATAAAGGACGGCACGGTCTACACCTCGGAGGTGAATATTGATGCGGGTGACTTTAAGAGCTGTACCGAAAGGTCATATAACCTTGAGTTCAATCTTCCCTCCTCCATGCCTGCGGGCGAGTACAGCGTGTATATGCGTATATCCGCGAGCAACCAGAGCTACTTTCTCTCGGGAAAGAGCGGAATTCAGTTTGCCAATAATGATGAAAATATCTTTAATGCCGTATACGGCGCAAATCTGCTCGGCAGGATAAATGTCTCCGCCGCGGACAGTGTGCAGTCGGCTTCTTCTGACATTTTTTGTCCGACGGACGCGTATGCCGTCGCGGGCGGCAGCGTGACAGAGGGCGCCCCCGCGCTTATATGCTACGGCTCAAACTCCACGGCGCAGATTACCCTTGACTATAATAAGGATGACTCTCTCAAACTGACCTCGCTCAATTCCGTAAAGAGCACGGCGGATGTCAGCTACTCATGGTATCGCGGCACTCAGCTTGTCGGTACGGGCGACGAGCTGTATATAGCCGAGCTGTCCGCGTCGGACGCGGGCGTATATCAGCTGAAGGCGACAGCCTCCGGCAAGACGTATACGAGCACGCAGGTGAATGTCAGAGTGAGAAATAACAGCCTCGGCGAATATACGGTCGAGAGGGCCGCCACCTGCACCGCATCGGGGCTTGCCGTAAGACAGAGCGGGGGCGTGAGGGAGACGAAAATCCTTCCTCTTGTTTCCCATACTCAGAGCGGGACTAAGGTTACTCCGTCCACCTGCACCGTGCGCGGCAAGGAATATACCGACTGTACCGTCTGCGGAAAAATTCTCGGCTTTACCGCCCTTGACCTCGCTCCTCACGATTCTGAGACTCAGACTACACCTCCCACATGTACGCGCGACGGCAGCGCCATACACACCTGTAAGGACTGCGGTCACGTGTCGGTCGAGACGCTGAGCGCGCTCGGTCACGATTATGTTTACAGAATAGAGGGCAACAAGGGTGCGGGAGTATGCTCGCGCTGCGCAGATAAGACGGAGGAGACCGTCTACGACAATGTGAAAAATCCCGGACTTGACGCCGAGGACATGAACGGCGACATTTCGGGTAAGACCTCTCTCTCGGGCGGCAGCCTTGTTCTTGTCGGCGAAGGCGGATATACGGACGAATACACGGTTGAGAGCAAATCAAGCTTTGTTACGTTTATTTTCCGCGTGACGGGAGCGGATGTACCGTTCACTCTCGGCAAATTCCGCACCCTGTCCTCTCCGAGCGACGTTCCCTCGAGAGTTGTCGACTCAAATGACTGCACGAACTACTACGGCGGACTTGTATGGGATATCGGCGGGGACGGTGTATACGCATTTACCCTGTCAAAACGCGTTATGTGCCAGGCGGGCAACGGCGGCTTCGGTAAGATAACGTGGGCCTGCTTCAACGACCCCGCTTCTACCAAGGGCACTGCAACCCCGTCGAACACGAACGCGAATTCAAAGCTTGAGCTGCTCGGCATATACGACGGACTTATTTCATACGACGTTATTTATACGGATGAGAACTCGAGAGTCCTCGAGCGACATGCGGGTACTTACAACGAGAATACGACATGGAGCAACAGAATGGATACGGCTCTCACGGCGCAGAGCGCATACGAGGGCGAGATACCCGAGAAACGCGCCGACCTTGAGAAGAAGTATACCTTTGCCTATTGGGCAGACGGGGACGGCAACAGAGTCGATACTCTTATGACAAAGGTTATTCTCCATCCCGTTTATACCGAGGAGGCAAACGACTGCCCACATGAAAATGTCGCAAGCGAGGTAATAAAGGCAGCTACCTGCTCCGAGACCGGACTGGAGGCGCGAATATGCGAGGACTGCGGAGCTGTCATAGACAGCGAGCACGTGATAGAAAAGACCGATCATAAGTCTCTCGTGATAAAGAGAACGAAAGAGCCGACCTTTACCGTGACCGGTGAGGAGGAGACGTGGTGCACGGACTGCGGCGAGCGCATATCTGTCAAAGCCCTTAATAAAATAACAAATCCCTTCGGCGATGTCTCGGGGAAGGCGTGGTACGCTCAGGCGGTTGCATACGTATATTCGCGCGGGATATTCAACGGCATGAGTGCAAGCTCCTTCGGTCCCGATACATCCGTTACGCGCGCGATGTTTGCGACCGTGCTCGGACGGCTAGCGGGAGTAGAAGAAAATAAGAAAGCCGAGACGGTATTTGCCGATGTCAAGCGCGGCAGCTACTATGCGGGATATGTTGACTGGTGCAACAAGAACGGTATAGTCAACGGAATCGATGCGACTCATTTTGCGCCCGACTCGCCGATAACGCGGGAGCAGATGTGCACGATGATAGTGAGATTTTGCGCGGCGCAGGGCATCACGCTGAAAAAATCGGAGGAGGTCGACATACGCGATGTTTTCGCGGACAGCAACCGTTTCAGCAAGTGGTCGGCAGACGCGATAGAGCAGTGCCGCAAGGCGGGAATAATCAACGGCAAGTCGAAGACGTCTACGGGTGCAGCTCTCTTTGAGCCGCTTGACGGCTCGACCCGCGCCGAGGTTGCAAAGGTTCTCATGAAGCTCCATTCAGTCTTTATGGCGCATTGACAGCCGACTTTTCACGGGAAAAGACAATAAATATACGCAAACTAAAGGAGAAACTCTCTGCGCGAGGGTTTCTCCTGTGTTGTTTACGAACAAATTTTGCCGCCTTTCGAAGAAAAAGATGCCGGCGGCGTAAAGGCGGTGCCTTTAAAATCCGACTTTTTTTGAAAAAGAGCTGCGCAAAAGAACTTCAAAAATGAGTGTAAGCGAGAGCTTTGCATATACAAAAGATTTTGCCGGGCTTTTTTCAAAAAGCTTGCGAATAATTCGTCAAGTATTGCGCGATGAGAGAAAATGTGATACAATATCTTTGTATGAAAAAGCGGGGGGAGCATACGGTGGCGACGCAGAAGAGCGAACGGAACCGACGCACGCGCATAAATTCCGACAGACATTCGGGCAGCGCGGAGCAGAGCGGCGCAAGTAAGAATAACAGGCGCGCAGATGAGCGCGGATACCTGACCTCGGCGCAGTCACGCGGCGAGTATGCCTCGCGCGGGCAGCACTATGCCCGTCCGCATACTTCCGACGGCTCATATAATACGAACGCAAACGGCGTCAGGAACGCAGCGCATTCGGGCGGCACATATCAGGACGGCAGTTATGATGTCGTAAGAGCGCAGAGCGCACAGTACAACAGGGCGGGCGCACGCATCGGACGGAAAGTGCAAAGCCCGCAGAGCACGCGCGGCGGCAATGTCGGAAATACAGGTAATGAATTTCGCGGACACACGAAAAAGAATCCGTATGATAATACGTATTCGGATATAAGACAGCCCGATGCATACAGCCGCACATCGGGCGGTTCTCATCACGGCGGCGCGGGACATCCCCGTACCAAAGCACCGCAGCACTCACGCACGAAAGTCAGAACCGCCGGGAGGAGTGCGCGGCGCGCAAAAGGCGCGAAGCCTCTCTTCCTGCGCACGGGTTTTATCGCTGCCGCAGCTGCTGTAACAGCAGTGATAATACTCTTTGTCAAGGGGTGCGATACGGGCAGCATAAACACGGGACAGTCAGCTTCCTCCGAGAGCTTTGCCTCGGGAACCTCAGCCCCGTCATCCTTTATCGAAACCGATACGGGCACAGGCGGCTCGGAATCCGGAGGCGGAGCTAATCCGACATCGACCGCATCTTCTCCGACCTCTCAGCCGACTTCTTCCGCTGCGACATCCGCGACTTTGGGCACGACTGCCGGCACAACGGCAGGAACAACAGCGGGCACAACGGCGGGCGCGGGCATCCCTGCCGCAACTCAGGGGCGGACGACGGTATATGAGACGCACAGCCTGTCGCGCGGCACGTATCTTATAGGCACGGATATCCCCGCGGGTACGGCGGATATAACGGTAGCCTCCGGCAGCGGCGGACTATCCGTCTCGGACGGAGCATATACGAACAATTCACTCTCGGTCGGCACTTCCGTTGCGGGGGTGACGCTGAAGAGCGGCACGTACCTTACTCTTGCAGGCAACGCACAGCTGTCGCTTGCCTATACGGTGCAGCCGTCCATTACGGGTGAAGTACCCCCCGGCGGTACGGTATATGTTTTTGCTGCGGGTCAGCTGACCCTTACCTGCGGCGAGGACTTCGATGCCGGAACATATGACATAACGATAATATCAAACGGCGTGACAGGTTCTCTTACGACATCGACCGGCATAGACACGCACAAATCGGAGAAAAACGTCACTCTCGCGGACGGAGATAAGATTTCAGTCTATGCATATACAATAAAACTTACGGAATCGGAGTAGGCATGAGCATTCTATCCGAAAAATTTAAAAATCCCCCGCATGAATTTTCCCCCTGTCCGTTCTGGTTTTGGAACGACGAGCTGTCCTTTGACGAAATAGACAGGCAGATGGCGGAATTCCGCGATAAGGGCATATACGCTTTTACCGTACATGCACGTCAGGGGCTGCCCGAGGATATCGGATACATGACGGAGAGATGGCTTGATTTCGTCGAGTACGCAGTAAAGCGTGCCGATGAGACCGGCATGACCGTAGTTCTCTATGACGAGGCGGCATATCCGTCCGGCTCGTGCTGCGGAGCGGTCGTCGCCGACAATCCGGAGTATGCCGCGCGAGGACTCTTTATGAGAGAGAGCGGAGAGACGGGCGACGGCGAGAAAGTAATACATTCCGAAAAGATAGGAGACAGGAGATTCTTCTTTATCGAGGGCTATACATACGGCACGATACGCGGCGTTTTCCCCGAGCAGGACGACGGACAGAGCCGTGCTCCGCGCGCCTCCGACCTGCTGAATCCCCGCGCGGTCGACAGTTTTATAAGGCATACTCACGATAAATACTATCAAAGGCTCGGAGCATATTTCGGCGGCACGGTAAAGGCGATATTCACCGATGAGCCGAGCTTGACGGGCAGATGCTCGAGAACCTGCAGACCTTGGACCGGCAATTTTCTCGGGGAGTTTACCGCGGCGGGGCTGCGGACGCGCGACCTGTACTACCTCTTCGCCGAGACGGACAGCGAGCACGGGAAATATGTTAATTCGCTTTATGATGAGCTTGTTTACGCAAGACTTAAGCGCGTGTACTACGGCAAGCTGTCGGAGTGGTGTCACAAGCACGGTATCATGCTCTCTGGACATCCGGAGGGTTCTGCCGATATAGGGCTGCTTTCCGACTTTGATATACCGGGTCAGGATATAGTATGGCGGTATATATATCCGGGCAATGCATCGTGCACGACGGGCGTTCACAGCACTATGGGAAAATGTGCTGCCGACGCCGCGCGGCACGCAGGCAAGAGACGAAATCTCAACGAATGCTTCGGCGCGTGCGGACATCCCGACGACCCTCACGCTTTTACGCGCGACGATATGAAGTGGTATATCGACTGGCTTGCCGTGCGTGGCTGCAATCTCTTTGTTCCGCACGCCTTCTTCTATTCCATGCGTGATTTCAGAAAGGATGAGCGCCCGCCGGACGTCGGCATGAGCCGCTCGTATTGGCAGGAGTATAAGGAAATCTCGGATTATATTTCCCGCGTCTGCTTTATGAATACCGACATTGTGAACCTGACCGATACGGCGATTTTATGCAAAAGAAACGACCTTTCGTGGCAGGCTGCAAAGCCGCTTATCGAAAATCAGATTGAGTTCAATTACCTTGAGGAGAGTCTGCTCCCCAACTGCGTCACCTATGACGGGCAGCTGCGTATAGCAAAGCAAAGCTACAGGGTCATAATAGTGCCCGGCTCTTTCTGCGAGAGTACTGAGAGGACTCTTTCCGCTCTTGCTCACTGCGGCATCAGGATAATAAGATTTGACCCGGATATGAACGATGAGGAGTACCTTATGGAGGTGAGGCTCTCGAGCAGGACGGTCACGGATATTGGGCATGACAAAAATCTGCGCCTCACCCGCTTTCTCAAGGGCGGAGAGGAATTTGTCCTGCTTACGAATGAGGGCGAGGACACGATAAATACACAGATAAATGAGAACGTAGCGGAGATATGGGACGCGCAGAAGGCGGAGATCTCATCCGCGCCGTGGGGAGACTGCCTGCGGATAAGCATTCCGAGAAGGACAAGCTTATATCTCAGAGTTAAAAAAACTTACAGCAAGATAAAGAGGTAAAAATGGTTAAACTGATAAGAGACGGAGTGTTTTACGAGAACGGAGAATTTGTGCCCGCGAACGGCGCGCGCCCGGAGACGGCAAGGAAAAAAACGATAGCCTACCGTATAATGCAGGCGCACAACACATCCTCCGACCCCGAGAAGCTGAAAATACGTTTCGATGCCATGGCGTCGCACGATATAACATATGTCGGAATTATACAGACCGCACGCGCGTCGGGACTTGAGAAGTTTCCGCTGCCCTATGTGCTCACAAACTGCCATAACAGCCTGTGCGCCGTAGGGGGAACCATAAACGAGGATGACCATGTATTCGGGCTTTCCGCTGCGAAGAAATACGGCGGGATTTTCGTTCCCGCGCATCAGGCGGTCATACACTCATTCATGCGCGAGCGCATGGCGGGCTGCGGTAAGATGATACTCGGCTCGGACAGTCACACGCGATACGGCGCTCTCGGTACTATGGCTATAGGAGAGGGAGGACCGGAGCTTGTCAAGCAGCTGCTCATGCGTACTTACGATATCGATTTGCCAAAGGTTATTGCCGTGCGTCTCACCGGCTCTCCGCGTCCCGGAGTAGGACCGCAGGACGTTGCTCTTGCCCTTATCGGAGCAACATTTAAGGACGGCTTTGTAAAAAACAAGGTTCTTGAATTTGTCGGTGACGGCATAGACAATCTGTCCGTCGATTACAGATGCGGTATCGACGTTATGACGACAGAGACGACGTGTCTCTCGTCCGTATGGCGTACCGATGAGCGTGTGCGTGACTATCTCTCCATGCACGGGCGCACCGATGATTACTCTCCGCTTGATGTCGATGGAAAGGCTTACTACGACGGCGCTGTCGAGATAGACCTCTCGACGCTTGAGCCGATGATTGCTCTGCCTTTCCACCCGAGCAACGTATATACGATACGCACTCTTAACGAAAATGCTGCGGATATTCTCCACGCGACCGAGCTCGCCGCACGCGAGCAGCTTGATAATAAAAATCTCAGCCTGCATCTCGAGGATAAGATAACTCCCGACGGACGCGTACGTACCGAGCAGGGCGTTATCGCGGGATGTGCGGGAGGAATATACGAAAACCTCGTGGCGGCAGCCGATATACTGCGCGGGAAGAGTATAGGAAACGGAGAGTTCTCGCTCTCTGTATACCCCGCCAGCGGTCCCGTCAACCTTGCGCTCATGCGCAACGGCTGTGCCGCAGACCTTATGGAGGCGGGAGTCGTCATGCGTACCGCATTCTGCGGACCTTGCTTCGGAGCGGGAGACGTGCCCCCGAACGGAGGGCTCTCCATACGTCACTCTACGAGAAACTTCCCGAACAGAGAGGGCAGCAAGCCGCGTGACGGTCAGATAGCATCCGTTGCGCTCATGGACGCGCGTTCCATTGCCGCTACCGCTGCTGCGGGAGGAGTGCTTACCGCTGCTACCGAGATTGACGTGGATTATACGGATAAGCCCTACAGCTACGACGATACTATATATAAGAACCGCCTGTACAACGGCTACGGTCATCCACATCCCGAGGAGGAGCTTGTTTTCGGTCCTAATATTACCGACTGGCCTGAGCAGATACCGCTCACGGACAATCTGCTCTTAAAGGTTGTAGCTCAGATAACCGACCCCGTGACGACGACGGATGAGCTTATCCCCTCGGGAGAGATATCATCCTACCGCTCAAATCCGCTCGGACTTGCCGAGTATACGCTCTCGCGCAAAGTCCCCGAGTACGTCGGCAGGGCAAAGGAAGTCAAGGCTCTCGAAAAGAGCCGCAGAGACGGAAAAATGCCCGAGGAGCTACGCGTAATAGCCGATAAGCTCGGCGCTCACGACTTCTCGGTAGGCAGCGTTGTCTGCGCACGCAAGCCCGGAGACGGCAGCGCACGCGAGCAGGCGGCGAGCAGCCAGAGAGTGCTCGGAGGATGTGCGAATATCGCCGAGGAGTACGCGACAAAGAGATATCGAAGCAAACTTATAAACTGGGGTATGCTGCCCCTGCTTTGTGACGGGGAGCAGCCGTATTCCTGCGGAGACTGGATATATATAAAGGATGTGCGCGCGACCGTCGAGAGCGGCGGACTGCACTTTGACGCACTTGCTCTGACAGACGGAGAGTGCAAGCCCTTTAAAGTGCGCATGGACGCGCTCACGGACGACGAGAAGAAGATTATTCTCGACGGCTGCTTAATAAATTATTTTAAGGAAAACAAAGTCTAAGAGGTTAAAATGAGTACAAAGGTCGGTTTTATTTCCCTCGGCTGTCCGAAAAATCAGGTGGACTGCGAGGTTATGATAAAGCACGTGGCGGACGCCGGTTACGAGATAGTCGCGGACGACATAGACGCCGATATAATCATCGTCAATACCTGCGCTTTTATAGAGAGCGCAAAGAAGGAGTCGATAGATAACATCCTCGATGTGGCATGGCTTAAGGAAAACCGACATTTGCGAGGTATCATCGTTACCGGATGTCTTGCCGAGCGATACCGCGACGAGGTTCTCGCGGAGCTGCCGGAGGTTGACGCGGTAGTCGGCTGCGGCGGCATACACGGGATAGCGGATATAGTGAGGCAGGTAGACGCGGGCACAAAAAAGACTTTCTACCCGCCGATAGAGGCCCTGCGCCTGGGCGGCGACAGGGTGGTAACGACTCCGCCGCACTACGCTTATCTTAAGATCTCCGAGGGGTGCAACAACCGCTGCACGTACTGCGCCATACCGTATATTCGCGGCGCATACCGCTCGCGCCCGCAGGATGATATCGTGAGAGAGGCTGTAGAGCTTGAGGAGATGGGCGCAAAGGAGATTGTACTCATAGCTCAGGATACCACGCGCTACGGTGAGGACCTCGGACCTTTATTCACACTGACGACACTTATTGATGCTATAATAAATGCAACAAAGAGCGTGAAGCTGCGACTGCTCTACTGCTACCCCGATATGATAACGGATGAGCTCACAGAGAAGATTCGCACATGCGACAGGGTGATAAAGTACATCGACCTGCCGATACAGCATATTTCCGATAACGTCCTGCGCCGCATGGGCAGGCGCGGAGGATCCGAGTGCATACGTACTGCGATAAAGAAGCTGCGCTCTGCCGTGCCCGACATTGTCATACGCACAACTCTCATTACGGGCTTCCCGGGTGAGACGGAGGAGGATTATGCGGAGCTTTGCGATTTTGTTGCCGAGACGCGCTTTGTTCACCTCGGAGTGTTCCCGTACTCACGAGAGGAGGGGACGCCCGCATACGATTTTCCTGACCAGATAGACGAGAATGTGAAAAGCGAACGCGCGGACGGAATTATGAAAACTCAGCTGATTATACGCTCCGAGTGGGCGCAGAGTTTTATCGGTAAGACCCTTGAGGTCGTTACCGACGGCTTTGACCCCGTGTCGGAGTGCTACTACGGCAGGAGCTTTATGGATGCCCCCGATATAGACGGCAAAGTTTATTTTACCGCGCCGAAAGGTATAAAAGATGGACAAACCGTAAATGTTAAGGTCACGGAAGTGATCGACTACGACCTTTTAGGAGAAAAAGAATGAATCTTCCGAATAAGCTTACTGTTTTACGGGTGCTGCTCGTTCCCGTATTCCTTGTATTTTTAACGGTAGAGCCGCTTTTTTCGACTCTCGGAGACACCGCCACGCGCCTTATCGCGCTCGGGATTTTTATCGTCGCGTCCTTAACGGACTTGCTCGACGGAAAGATTGCGCGCAAGTACGGGCTTATAACCGATTTCGGTAAATTTATGGACCCGCTCGCAGATAAGCTGATGGTATTCGGTGCGCTTCTCGGCATACTTTTCTATTCATTCAAGACGGGTGTCAAAGAGCCGTTTATGTCGCTCTTTGTCTGGGCTGCATTTATAGTCATGCTGCGCGAGCTTGCCGTCTCCGCCATGCGGCTTGTCGTCGCGGGTTCGAGCGGCACGGTAATCGCCGCGCAGTGGTCGGGAAAGCTCAAGACCGTGACGCAGATGTTCTGTATCATGTTTTGCCTCGGTGAGCCTGTATGGGCGAGGGTCACCTACGGCACACCGTATATATCCTATGTGCTCATTGCTGCGATGACTTTTATGACAGTATATTCGGGCACGGAATATTTCATAAAGTATATCCCGCTCATGGACAGCAACAAATAAGAGGGAAAAATGAATTCAAATTACCGGGGCGATTTCAGGCCTAACCGCCGTCGCTCTACAATACAGGAAACGGGTAAAAAGAAAAAAAAGAAAAAGCTTCCCGCGTGGAAGGTCCTTGTTACGGTATTCATTATCATTCTCAGTATGTCAGTAGTCACCGTCGCACTCGGAAATATGTTTGGCGTGCTCTCGCTGAAGGATTTGCTTATCAAGGGTGGAGCGGCGTTTGAGCCGAAACCCGAGGAGCACGGCGGGGTAATCGACCCTGACACAGGAATGCCGGTGCTCTCGGGTGAGCGCAAAGCCAAGGTTTTCAACTTCCTTGTAGTCGGACTAAACGACGACACGGGAAATAATACGGATACAATAATGCTTGCGCAGTTCAACGTGGGCGCGCGCGCCGTAAATATAGTGCAGATACCGCGTGATACGTATATTCACGCCGATTATAATTTTTCCAAGATAAATTCCGTCTTTGCCGCGAACTACAACCGCGCCGACTACGGAACATCAAAGGAGGACAGGCGCAAAAAGGGAATTACGGCATTTACCGAGTTTGTCGAGACGGCGTATGCCTGTAAGATAGACTATTATGTGCTGGTAGACCTGAACGCATTCCAGAGCTTTATCGACGACATAGGCGGGCTGAAGGTCAACGTGCCGTGTAAAATGGATTACGAAGACCCCGAGCAGAACCTTTATATCCACCTGAAAGCCGGTGAGCAGGTGCTCTCGGGCTATGACGCGATGTGCCTCGTTCGCAACAGACATACCTATGTTGACGCAGACTACGGGCGCATGAATGTGCAGAAGATATTCATGTCCGCTCTCTTAAAGCAGGTAAAGGAAAATCTCACCGATCTGTCAACGCTGCAGGGAATAGTTAAGGTGGCGTTCAACAACGTCCTTACAAATCTGACGCTTGATAACTGTATTTATTTTGCAACGCAGATGCTTGATGTTGATATGTCGGGCATGTCGATGGTGACAATGCCGAATGAAATAGTTGGCAGCAGACTGTCGACACTCGAGCTTGACGCGGTAGACGTGGTGAATAGATTCCTCAATGTCTACGAAACACCGGTAACACCCGAGACATTCGACATCAAGAATTGGCTGACCAATCCGGGAGACAAGAGTCTCTATACCGCATATATGACTCACCGCTCGGAGTACGAGGTGTATACCGCCGACAAGGTTGACAGCGACTCTATCCATCTGAATACTTTTAATAACTGACCGGTCGCGTTTCGCGAGTCTTTTGTAAAAAGCTCGGCAAAATCTTTTGCAGACGCATGATATCTCAGCGAGCGATAAGCTTTAGCATATCTCGTATTTTAAGTTTTTTGCGCAGCTTTTTTAAAAAAAAACTGCTGAATTTCGCGCCGTAAGCGTAAATGAGGAGAAACTCTCGCCGGGGGTTTCTTCTTGTTTTTTTACGTATGAATATTGCCGCCTTCACCTCGAAAAGTGACGCAAAAAGTTTTTATATAGGGACAATAATATATCGCCCGACCGCCGTGGCATGGCGAAATCTTTCCCGATACAGGGAAATGTGCAGAAACTATTACATAAAGAAATGTCCCGACGACCAGCTGCAGCATTAGATATTGACAAAACGGAAATCACATGGAAATCACGTATCAAAGTCCGCAGCGCGGTACGGTTTTGCAGTCTGACATTGAC
>CAKSEI010000021.1 GCA_934446285.1 uncultured Eubacteriales bacterium
ACATCAGGGTCGAGTGGACGAGCGCAGCGGGCTTTCTCGTTGAGCAGGTGAACGGTGTGACTTACGTAGGCGGAGTGCTTGTCGCCAATAAGACCTTTTCGCTGCCCGAGGACTATTATCCCGGTGGACTTACCGCAGAGACTGAGGAGGCATTCTCCCGTCTGCGCGATGCTGCGGCAGCCGACGGATATAATATATACTGCTTATCGGGCTTCAGGTCATATTCCACCCAGTCGCAGCTTTATTCGTATTATTGCTCGCGTGACGGCGCGGCGGCAGCGGACACCTACAGCGCACGCCCGGGTCACAGCGAGCATCAGAGCGGGCTTGCCCTTGACGTAAATTCGCTTGAGCAGGACTTTGCCGAAACACCCGAGGGGCAGTGGCTCGCTGCCCATTGCGCGGAATACGGCTTTATAATCCGCTATCCCGCGGACAAGGAGAGTGTGACGGGCTACATGTACGAGCCGTGGCATATAAGATATGTCGGCGAATATATATCAAAGCACCTTGCCCTGAGCGGACAGTGCCTCGAGGAGTACCTCGGCATCGACTCGGCGTACAAAGATGACTGACCCGTCATCACCGGAAAATCCGCTTATATCACCACCGCCCGAAATCAACCGTTGACAGAGAGGAAATATCGTTAATCCACCGCACGCAGCAGAAGATTTATCGATAAATCCCACGGTTTTTGCACCGCACGCGAAAAACGAGGTCATAGCGGAAGTGGCTTTATACGGAAGAAGGCAGCGCAAAAATTGCGCTGCCTCGTGCAGAGTCCGGTATCTCTTTTCGGGTTATTCGTTTCGTGCCCGGGCACGGCAAGTCGCTTTTCTCCGATTGACTTGCTTTTCAGTCGTCCTTTTTCTCAAAGCGCTCGCAGCATTCGTCGATCTTCTTAGGCTTCGGCTGCTCCTTTGCGGATGCGGTGCTGCTGCCTATACCCGTCGTCTCGGAGAACATGACATTGCGCGAGACTGCCTCGACCGCATCGGTCGGGATTATGAGCTTCGCCGCCTTGCCGTCCGCAAGCTTTATGAGTGACTCGTACTTTTTAAGCTCGAGTATCGCTCTGTCGGCTGCTGCCTCCTTGAGGGCGCGTATACCGTCAGCCTCAGCCTTGTTTGCAAGGTATATAGCCTTTGCTTCGCCCTCTGCGCGTGCGATACGCGCGTCTCTCTCACCCTCTGCCGCGAGAATCATAGCCTGCTTATCGCCCTCCGCACGGGTGATGGCTGCCGCCTTGTGTCCCTCTGCCTGGAGCAGTGTTTCACGTCTGTCGCGCTCGGCTTTCATCTGCTTTTCCATCGCCATCTGTATTTCCTTCGGCGGGATGATATTCTTAAGCTCCACACGCGAAACCTTGATGCCCCACTGGTCGGTCGCCTCGTCAAGTATCTCCGTCATCTTGCCGTTTATCGTGTCACGGCTCGTGAGTGTACCGTCAAGCTCCATCTCGCCGACGATATTTCGCAGAGTCGTCGCCGTGAGGTTCTCGAGGGCGCTTATCGGATTGACCGCACCATATGTGAACAGCTTCGCGTCAAAGACCTTGAAGTAAACCACCGTATCTATCTGCATGGTTACGTTATCCTTGGTTATAACCGGCTGAGGGGGAGAATCGAGCACCTGCTCCTTTAAGGTAATCTTCTTTGCCACTCTCTCTAAAAACGGTACAAGCACATGAAAGCCCGCGCCCCACGTTGTCTTGTATTTGCCTAAAAATTCTATGACATATTCATGGGCCTGCGGCACTATCTTCATATTGGCAAGTACGAAAATAATCACTGCCGCGATAATAATAATCGGTATATACATATTCTTTACCTCCTTTACCGTGATTATATTTTAGCATATGCAGCCTTTCTTTACAATATCAAAAATACAAAATCTGCACGGAAAAGCGTATTTTCCGTGCAGATTTCGTATTTCTTCTATATGCGCCCCTTGGCTGCCCGCTGCGCGCAGAGCGACTCCTCAAATGTACGCAGTGTTCGGTTAGCTATAAGCTCGGGCGGGAAGTCCACCTCGCGCAGGAGCGAATACGCCTCCGTGAAATCGCCGATGAGCGCACACTCGTGCGCGTCGGAGTTTACGACTATCATCGCGCCCACGTCCCTGCAGCATATAAGCTGCTCACGCACCGCATCCCTGTAGCCCCTGAGCAGGCTCGTATTGTTAAGCTCTATGAAAGTCCCGCTGCGCGCCCCCGCGACGGCAAGCGCCGCCCGATCATACGGCATCCCTATGCGCTCGGGATGACCTACTGTCGTGACGTAAGGATTTGACGCAACTGAGAGAAACATCTCCGTTACCTCCTCGTATGAGCCTTCTCTGTCCTCGGGCAGGAAGTGCGGACTTGCCACCACAACCTCGCGCGTGCTAAGAAACCTGTCAAGCGCTGACTGCTCACCGTCATAGGGAACATTGTAAAAGCATAAATGTCCCTTATAGTCGTGTATGTCTATCTCGACCCCGCGCATGAGGCGCACGCCGTACATATCGTGAGGTATAATCTGCTCCGAGAGAACCTCGAGCGAACGCTCAAAATGCACCATCTTAAGCGAACAATGATCGGTTATCGCTATGCACTCAAAGCCTATCTCTGCGGCTCTTCGCGCGACCTCCTCAACCGTACCCGTTGCGTGCAGGCTCGTCTCGGTGTGCACGTGGGTATCACAGAGTATCTTCATTTTTTCTGCCCTTTACCACCTTCTGCGTGGTAAAGCCCTCCCTCTCCTTTTCCTCGAGGTAGTCCTCTATGTACCTTACCGTCTCGGAAAGCTCGGGGATAACAATATTTTTGAGCGCGTTCGCTCTCTTGCGCGTCTGTTTTATCGCAGCGGCGAGGCGGTATACCCCACCTTCTATCTCCGCCATGGCACATACAAGCCGCGCAACCTCATTAAATCGCACATAAGCCTCGTCGAGGGCGGCGGTCGTGTCGAAAATACCGTATGACGGTGCGGGCAGCTCCTCGGGGATAGTGACCTCGGGTATCTCAATGCCCATGATCGAGCGGTATCTGACATTTATGTCATCGCGCACGGGAGTCGAGCGCGCCGCGCGCATGACCGTCTGCTGACCGCAGCTCATGTTGGCGCGGGCAAGGGCGGCATAGGCGTCCTCATAGGTTCTGCCTATCATGCCCTGAACCTCTTTTACCCTGTCCATCATGCCGAGCATCTCTCGCATCATCACGTTCCTCTTGCGCTCAAGCAGGTCGTAGCCGAGGGAGGCAAGGGAGAGTGATTTTTTTGTCTTTAAAAGATTGCTCTTAGTCGGAAAGACCGTATTCATTGCTCCGCCTTATAGTGCTCGTCGAGCGTCTCCTCGTCCACACGGTCGAGCATATTTCTCGGCAGGGCGGAAAGCAGCTCCCACCCGAGGTCAAGCGTCTCTGTCATGGTGCGTGCCGTCCCCTGCTTTTGATTAAGAAACTCATTCTCAAAGCGCCTGCCGAAAGCCATAACCGCCTTGTCCGAGTCGGAGAGGTCCTCCTCTCCTATAACCGACGCGAGCGACTTCGCCTCCTGAACCTTTGCGTAGGATGCGTAGAGCTGGTTTGAGAGCGCCTGATGATCTTTTCTTGTGTACTTTTCGCCTATTCCGTCCTTCATAAGGCGGGAGAGAGACGAGAGCACCGAGACGGGCGGGTATATTCCTGCGCCCGACAGCTCTCGGTCTAGGACTATCTGCCCCTCCGTTATATACCCCGTAAGGTCGGGGACGGGGTGTGTAATATCGTCATTCGGCATGGTTAGAATTGGTATCTGCGTGACCGAGCCTTTTTTTCCCTTTATCTTGCCCGCTCTCTCATATATCGAAGCAAGATCGGAGTAGAGGTATCCGGGATAACCCTTTCTGCCCGGTATCTCCTCGAGCGCCGATGATATCTCGCGCAGAGCCTCCGCATACGCCGTCATATCCGTGAGTATAACGAGCACGTCCATGCCTTTTTCAAAGGCAAGGTACTCGGCACACGTAAGTGCGCAGCGGGGGGTCGCTATTCTCTCGGTTATCGGGTCGGAGGCAAGGTTCAGAAACATGACGGTGCGCGAGAGAGCGCCCGACTGCTCAAAGCTGCGGCGGAAGTAGTCCGCTACATCGTTCTTTATACCCATCGCGGCAAAAACTATACATGAGTTGCCGTCCGAGGTATCCGCCTGACGCGCTATTTGAACCGCAAGCTCATTGTGCGGAAGTCCCGCGGACGAGAAGATAGGCAGCTTCTGCCCTTTTATCAGGGTGGTAAGTGCGTCTATCGACGATATGCCCGTGGATATATAGTCCCTCGGGTAGTCGCGGCAGACGGGATTTATGGCACAGCCGTCTATCTGTGCGTACTTCTCGGGGTATATCTCCCTGTAGCCGTCGCACGGTCTGCCCACTCCGTCGAAAACGCGTCCGAGCATACTCTTTGAGAGGGGCAGCTCCATAGGCTTGCCCGTGAGCACGGTGCGCGTGCCGTCAAGCGAGAGTGAATCCGTGCCCTCGTAGACCTGCACGACGACTCTCCTGCCGTCGATTCTTATGACCTTTCCGAGTCTGTCCCCGCCGTCCGTCTTTATATGTACTATTTCTTCGTATGACGCTCCGCTCACGCCGTCAAGGACGATAAGCGGTCCGTTTATCTGTTTTAAGCCAACGTATTCTATATTCACGACTGTTTCTCCGCATAAGTCTGACGTATGCCGGCAAAGGCTCTGTCTATCTCCGCACGGGCTGCCTCTGCCTCGCCCCCGTCCTCATTAGCAAGATCGTATTTAAGCTTATTCAGCTTGTCAAAAACTCCGCTTGCGGCTATGACCGAAACGGGTATGCCGCGCGATGTAAGCTCGAGCGAGCGGTCGTACACATAAAGTATGAGCTGCATCATCGTATATTGTTTGGACACCGGCACATATGCGTCGGTCGGCACGTATGCGTTCTGCTGCAAAAATCCCGTGCGTATGCAGGCTGCCGTTTCAAGTATAAGCTTCTGGTCATTGGCAAGAAGATCGCTGCCTATCAGCTTGACTATTTCCATGAGTCTGTCCTCCTCACCGAGCAGAGCGCCTATACGCGTGCGCAGTGCGGTAAAGTCGGGGGCTACGTTCGTATTGAACCACTCCGCAAGCTCGCCCTGATACTCACTGTAAGAGGTCATCCAGTTTACCGCCGGGTAGTGACGCGCATATGCAAGCGACTTGTCAAGTCCCCAGAAGCAGCGTATAAATCTCTTGGTATTCTGAGTGACAGGTTCGGAAAAATCGCTGCCCTGCGGGCTGACCGCGCCTATTATCGTAACGGACGCGGTATCTCCCGAGAGCGTTTTCATGCAGCCCGCGCGCTCGTAGAAAGCCGCAAGTCTCGACGGCAGATATGCGGGAAAGCCCTCCTCGGCGGGCATCTGCTCGAGTCTGCCCGATATCTCGCGCAGAGCCTCAGCCCATCTCGATGTAGAGTCCGCCATAAGAGCTACGTCATAGCCCATGTCGCGGTAATACTCCGCTATGGCAACGCCCGTGTATATCGACGCTTCACGCGCCGCGACGGGCATATTTGAAGTGTTGGCTATAAGCACGGTCCTCTCGAGCATACTCCTGCCCGTGCGCGGGTCGATAAGCTCTCCGAACTCCTCGAGCACCTGCGTCATTTCGTTTCCGCGCTCGCCGCAGCCGACGTACACGATAATGTCGGCATCGCTCCACTTGGCGAGCTGATGCTGCAGCATGGTTTTTCCCGTTCCGAAGCCGCCGGGGATAGCCGCAGCTCCTCCCTTCGCTATCGGGAACATGGTATCTATTATTCTCTGACCCGTGAGAAGAGGCTCGCGCGAGAGCATACGCGCCTTTACCGGGCGCGGCACACGTATCGGCTGATACGAGAGAGCACATAGCTTTCTCTCGCCCTTCTCCGTCTTTATTTTTAAGAGCGGCTCGGTGACGTTATAGTCCCCGTCTCCCGCAACCCATGAGACCGTGCCGTCCGCTCCCTGCGGAACAATAAATCGGTGCTCGACGGACGGCGTCTCGTCGCAGCGGGCAAAGACCGTGCCGACCTCGACCCTCTGCCCCTCTTTTACGTCAAAGCGTATCGACCATTTTTTCTCAAGGTCGACTGCCGGCACATCCGTGCCGGGGAGGATAAAGTCCCCGTCCTTTTCCGCTATCTTGTCAAGCGGGCGCTCAATCCCGTCGAAAATCCCCGTCAAAAGCCCGGGCGCGAGCATGGCGCGCATGGGAGCGCCCGTACCCGTAACAGGTTCACCGGGTCGCAGCCCCACGGTAGTCTCGTATACCTCGACGGTCGTATAATCGTCGGTTATCCCTATGACCTCGCCTATAAGCCCGGCGTTTCCTACGCGCACCGTCTCCATCATGGAGAGGGAGGTTTTGCCCTTTATTTTTACAACAGGTCCGTTTATTGAATATACCGTCAGTTTATCGTTATGCATCTCAGTCTTCCGTTCTCAGATATTTTCCCATGAGCAGCATAAGGTCGGCGCGCGAATGCTCAAGGTTTTCCTCGAGTGTTTCGTTTACTGTAACGCTGCCCGATGCGGCGCGGAATTTCGCACCGCCTATCTCCACCGAGCCGTCGGGGATAACGTCAAGGCATTTATCTCCCGCAGACGCGCGCAGAGCATCGCGCAGACGCATATCGCTCTCCTTTATAAGGAGCGTGAAAGGCTCGTCAAAAACACCGCTGACCCTCGCACAAAGAGTGCACATATAGTCGTCGTAAGCGTCCGAGTCCGCGAACTGCCGTACCAGCGTCCCCGTCTTCTCAAGGACCTTATCCGTTATTTCATCGCGCAGAGCAAGATAGGTCTTGCTGCGTTCAAGCGCGGCGCGCGACCGTGCGGCGCTGCGCTCCCTCTCCGCATCGTTTCTGCGCGAGGCATACGCTGCCTTTATGCGCACGTCCGCCTGACGTCGGCGAAGTGCGAGCGCTTCTTCTTTTCTTTCGTATGCGTCCTTTGCATAGGCGGCAGCCTCATCGTTTGCCTTTCCTATGACCTTTGCACGCATAGCTGCAAGCTTTTCGATATCGTTCATCGTAGCTCCTTATTGCGGCGTAAAACCTATGCCGCTGCGAATATAATCCTCTATGCTCCCGGCGTCCTCCGCCTTGCCGTGTCTGTCGGGAATGCAGGTGACAAGCGGGCGCGTGTGAGTCTGTTTAAACCGGTCTATGCCGACCTTTGCCGCGGCATATATTTTCTCCGTTACCATCACCACGGCGTATTCGCCGTGCGATGCAATACCGTCGAGAGCCTTGAGGGCTGCGTCCGCGTCGCCCGTTACCATGCCGTCGACCCCGGCGAGCCTCATACCCTCGTATGTCTCGGTATTATCGGAAATAAGATATAGCTTCATTAAAGCTTAGAGAGAATCTGGATTGATATAAGCATTCCGTAAAGGGCAATACCCTCGGCAAGAGCGACGAATATAAGCGCCTTACCGAATATCTCCGGCTTTTCGCTCAGAGCACCGATGGCTGCCGTCGCCGATGAAGAAACGGCAAAGCCCGCGGCGATACAGGAGCAGCCCGTAACTAAAGCAGCCGCGATAAGTCCGAGGCTGTAGCCTATACCGGAGTTGTCCTGAGCAGAAGCTGCGGTCTCGGCGACCTCCTGTGAGTCACCGTCGGCAGCAAAAGCACCTACGGCAAATACAGCGATGCAGAGCACGGCAACGCCTGCGATATTAGCGATAAGCGCTGCCTTTTTGTTCTTTATCACACCCGCGGAGCAGAGCGCAAGCGGAAGAAGCATAAGTGCGAAAAGTGCGATTACGATAAGTGAGTACATTTTCTTTTTCTCCTGTATATAGAATTATTGTATTTCCGGTTCTCTGCCGTCTCCCGTATAGAAACGGCTGAACATTTCGTAAAACTCAAGGCGCAGCGCCTGAATGCACACTATCATGCCCTCAAATCCTACGACAAAGATGTTTCCTATGACCACGATCACGGGGTTCTGCGTTCCCGCCGAGCCTTGCGCGAGCAGGAAAACAACGCTCATCATACCGACGTGCGACAGCGCGAAAGCACCGAGACGTATGTACGATATGGTATTTGTGACAAATGAAAGCACAGTCTCGAAAAGCTCAAAGAAATTCTCGAGGATGTAGTCCGTCCATTTGCCGGGTACAAGCTTCTTTCTCTTCTTCAGCAGGTTTTCAAGCGGCTCTTTGAACATAATGAGCATTAAGCACACTCCGATAACGACGCCTATGACCGCCATCGGTATACCGACGGGAATAAAGTCGGCTGCAGAGAGCACGACGAGTATCACCGCCCAGTAGAAAATGAGCGCGGCAAGCCCGTTGCCCGAGAAGAGTGCCTTACCCAAATCGTGCTGACGTATGCCGTTCGCGATATTCACGGCAATGCAGAGCGAAATCACAACCGCTCCGACGCACACGGCGGCAACGAGCGTGATATTCATATTGTCCCCCTCGTTTACCTTAAAGCCCGGCAATATGTCCTCATATCCGAACACAGAGCCGTATAAGAAGCCGAAGAGCATCGACGTAATTCCGACGCGTGTAAGAATTCTGCCGATAAACATTTTTTTTGCGAACCACATGACCGCGCCCGCAAGTATGATAAGAGCGCCCTGCCCCACGTCTCCGAACATCACTCCGAAGAATAGCATATATGTCAGTGCGACGAGCGGAGTCGGGTCTATCTCCCTGTAGTTGGGCGCGCCGTACATGCGCACATACTCCTCAAACGGGCGGAAGAACCACGCGTTGTGAAGCACGGTCGGCGGCGGCGACTTTTGCTCGGGAGTCGGATCGGTACAGGTAAGCTTAACTGCAGAGCAGCGCTCGCCCGCCTCCTTTATAAACTTTTTCGCTGACCTCGCGGGGACATATCCGTAGAGGGTAAAGCCATCCTCAGAGAATACCGCCTTGCTCTCGAGCGAGTATCCGCGGCGCAGCATCGAGAGAGCGCCGTAAAGCTCGTTTATCTCGCCTGCCGACGTCTTTTTCATTTCCTCCGCACGGGCACGCAGCTCCTTTAAATGCCCGCCGTCAGATAAGAGCTGCTTTTTGAGATTTTCATACGCCTGTGCGGGTGTGCCGTGGGCGTACTCGGGCAGCCTGAAGCGCTCAAAGCCGAGTGAATTGAAGAGCGCGTCCGTCTTTTCGCAGTCGTCATCCGTGCATATGCGCACTCCCCAGACCTCGCCCTTGTCACACGCTCCGACAAAAAAGAAGAAATCGTCGTTGTCGCGACCGTAGGCGGTGAGCGCATCGTAATTCTCTTTAGGCATGTGACCGAAACGCAGCTTGAAGTGCTTTAAGGAAAATAAGTCATCAAGGGAAATGTCAAGCCCCGATATATGGCTGAGCTGCTCACAGAGCATTTCCGTCTCGTGAATGCGCTCCTCCGTCTCTTTTATTCCGTCAAAGACCTCGTGCACGTCAGTCTCAAGTGCTGTAAGGCGCGCGCTTATCGCCTGACCGTCCGAGAGGACCGGCTCCGTTTTCTTCGGCTGTACACCGATGAGCGCCGAACATTCATTCAAACGCTGCGTGAGAGGTCCGTATATATCCTGACAAGCCGAGCGCGTATACCCCGCGAGGTCGGGTAAAATCCCCGCCGCGTCCTCGGCGCAGAAGTCCTCCCGGGAGGCGGCGTAGCCCGCATACGCGGGGAAAGCCGACCGATCGCCCTCAGCCTTTATAAGCTTAAGTTTTACTACCGACATATGATTTTCTCCATAACTGCGTCGGGCTCGACGCCGTATCTTATTCCCTCTGTTATATGTGTAAGGTTTACCAGCTCGTTCTCGGACAGGATGAGCTGCGCCGCGGGAACTCCCATATCGGCTCTGCCCGCCGTCACCGTGCGGTAGGCTTCTTCATACAGCCTCTTGCAGCCCTCCCTTAGCGACGGAGCCTTTACCTCTCCCCTCGCCATGCGCAAAAGCTCGGCGTGCGGGGTCGGGGCATAGGGACTGTCGATAAATCCGTCCATCCGCCTGAAATTAAATCTTGCGCATCTGTCCGCATATGAAATATTGTAAATATCTATCCTCCTGCCTATAAGCTCCCTTACCGCAGAAGCGCTGTCGGTATCAAGCCTGCCCGACACCTCGCCTAACAGATGAGAATAGTAATTATTATAGCAAATGCTCTCAAAAGCCTGCACATCCGCTTTATCGCGTAAAAGGCAGGCGGCTGCCGCCGCATAGTAGGACGTCCCCGAAAGAGCCGGGGCAAAGGAAGCGAAATCCGCCGCCCGTGCAAGCTGAGAAAAGTCAACATGCGTGTGACGCAGCAGATATCCGGGCATGCTGCCGTATTTTTCCCTGCGTCCGCTCTTAACCGCCCATGCCGCGCGAACGACAAAGAGCACCTCGTATCTGCGCAGAAGTTCACGCAGGAATACCCCCGCCTCGCCGCCCGCGAAGAGCGCGAGCTTTTCGTACTGTGCATAATAAGCACGGCGCAGGGTATATTCGATATCCGAGCGGCGCGCGCTTATCGCGCGTGAGGAGTATTTCTCAAACTTCGCAAGCTCCGCAATAAGAGAAGAGAGACTGCCGCAGCGGCTCATTCTCTCGTAGTCGGCGCGCGTCGGCATGTCGGCGCGCATGGCGCGGCACTTTGCGCTCAGGGCACAGTAGTCAACCATTTTTTACAACGCCCTCGAAGAGTGCGTATGCCCACTCGTCGCCGTGCTTTTCGTAAGCTCTTTTAAGGCGCTCACACGCATCCGCGGATTTCTCGTCCTCAGCGTGCTCCCTCTCGGAGAAGAGCCTGTTCTTTTCTCTCTCCTCCTCGTCGAAGCGCTCTTTTTCGGCTGCGTTAAGCTCACGCTCGTATTTCGCCGCCTCCTCCTCCGTCTCCTCGGGCATATCCTCGACCGCCTCGCGCGCCTGAGTCTCTATCTCGGTCGCGTGGCGCTCGGTCTTAAGTATTTCTTTTATGATATCTTCCATATTTACCTCAGTTCTTGAGGGAGTGAATGGGCGCGGGAATTCTGCCGCCGCGCGAGACAAATTTCTCGGGTGAACGGGTATTGAGCGTCATTATCGGTGCACTGCCGAGCAGTCCGCCGTAGCTTACCTCGTCTCCCGCTTTTTTGCCGTAGGCGGGTATTACCCTCACCGCCGTCGTCTTTGTATTCGCCACTCCTATGGCTATTTCATCGGCAATAATGCCGCATATAACATTTTCGTCCGTGTCTCCGGGTATAGCTATCATGTCAAGTCCCACGGAGCAAACGGCGGTCATTGCCTCAAGCTTTTCTATGCTGAGAGAACCGCTCTTCACCGCGTCTATCATGCCCGCGTCCTCGGAAACGGGTATAAAAGCGCCCGAGAGTCCGCCGACATGGCTCGATGCCATGACGCCGCCCTTTTTTACCGCGTCATTGAGCATCATAAGGCAGGCGGTCGTACCGTGTGCGCCCGTCTGCTCAAGTCCCATTTCCTCGAGTATATGAGCAACCGAATCGCCTATCGCCGGCGTGGGAGCAAGCGACAGGTCGACTATTCCGAAAGGTACTCCGAGCCGCTCCGACGCTTCTTTTGCGACAAGCTGACCCATACGCGTTATCTTGAATGCCGTTTTCTTTATGACATCGGCAAGAGCCGAGAGGTCGCAGTCGCCCGCGCGGCGTATCGCCGAGGCAACGACACCGGGACCCGATACACCGACGTTTATAACACATTCCGGCTCTCCTATTCCGTGGAAAGCACCCGCCATGAACGGGTTGTCCTCAGGGACATTGGAGAACACCACGAATTTCGCGCAGCCTATGGAGTCCTCATCCTTTGTAAGATACGCGAGGCGCTTTATCGTCGAGCCCATCCTGCGTACAGCGTCCATATTTATGCCCGCCTTTGTCGACGCGACATTAACGCTTGAGCAAACCTTACCGGTCAGCGAGAGCGCCTCGGGAATTGACGAGATAAGTGCGTCTGCGCCCGCCGTCATGCCTTTCTGCACGAGAGCGCCGTAGCCGCCTATAAAGTTTATTCCGAGTCCGTCCGCCGCGCGGTCGAGAGCTTTCGCTATCTTTATAAAGCCGTCGGAATTAAAGCCCGCGCCAATCATGGAAACGGGCGTGACCGACACGCGTTTGTTAACTATCGGTATACCGTAGGTATGCTCTATTTCCTCACCCGTGGGCACGAGACGTCCCGCGCAGCGCATAACCTTATCGTAAACCCTGTCGGCTACCCTGTCGGGGTCGTCCCCGGCGCAGTCGAAAAGCGAGATACCCATGGTTATCGTGCGGATATCGAGATTTTCCTCCTTGAGCATGTTTACCGTCTCAAGGATATCGTTCATATTAAGCAAAGCCATGCGCGCACCTCATATCCTGTGCATCGAGTTAAAGATATCCTCGTGCATGGTTCTTATTTCAAGTCCGTTTTCGCCGCCCAGCTCCGCGAGAGCCTGTGCAAAATCGGTGAAAGGAACGCTCAGCTCGTCACACTCCACAAGCATTATCATGGCGAAATATTCCTTTAACACGCTCTGCGTTATATCGCTTATATTCGCACCGTACTCACAGCATTTTCCCGCGACCTTTGCGATTATTCCTTTTCCGTCCTTGCCTATGACGGTGATTACAGCTCTCATATTTTTTCCTCCGATTTCAATGATACAATATTATATACCAAATCGTCCTTTTTTTCAAGCACCGGCAGCTTTTTTGAAAAAAAGCAGCGCAAAAAATTATCTGATAACGGACAATTATACAATTGCTTAACCGCACGGCGGGATGATTGTCTTCACGTGCCCTTCCCGCTCTCGGCAGAATATCGCCGCCGAAAAAGCTCCGGCTTGCGTTTGAGTTTCGCCGTCCCTCCTCATCCCGGTCAAGGGAGGTGGCACTGCAAAGCCGTGACAGAGGGATTGTTACGCCGAAAAACCTTACACAAGCAAAAAATCAAACATAATCCCGCCCCGCATATGACTTGAAAAGGCACAAACGATACCTCGGTTTCCCGCCGAGCGGGACTCCTTCACCCGCCGATACCCGCCGATTTTTCAAACAAAAAAGCCCCGCCGCAGCGAAGCTTTCTCGGTTTTGTCAGTCTGTTACGTAAGGCAGCAGTGCGAGAGTTCTCGCGCGCTTGATAGCGACGGTGAGGTCTCTCTGATGCTTTGCGCATGTGCCCGATACACGGCGGGGCAGTATTTTACCGCGCTCGCTCGTGAACTTCTTGAGTCTGAGTGCATCGGTGTAGTCTATAACCGCACCCGGCTCGGTGCAGAATACGC
>CAKSEI010000022.1 GCA_934446285.1 uncultured Eubacteriales bacterium
TACCAAAACAGCGAGCACATTCTTGTGGCCGAGGATTTTGACGGCGTGTCTTTTTCGGCGCAGTATCCCGAACAGCAGGTCGCATTGCCCTATGCGAAAATGAAAGAGCTGTTTCGCAAAGCCGAGCGTGCCGGCGCTCATGTATGCGGCTATATAACCTTTATGCAGGACGGGTTTACCGTACAATACAGCGAACGCTCCCGCACCTACGCCGTGTCCAGCGACAATAAAGCATTTCAGCCGAACAAGGGTGGATACTCCATCTACGGAAGCTGTCTGGACGGAACGAATCCCTGTGTCCGTCTGGAGCAGTATATGGCGGCTGAACGCGGTGGTGAAAAAGGCTGGAGCGTAGAGCGCTGCTATATGCTTCGTGAGGACTATGACCGTGTGATGGCGCTTCCGGAGCGCGGACGGGATCGGGAGCGATGATCGTTTATCGGCAGGTCGGCTCTGACGCACGACCGCAGGGAGCGTGAGAATGTGCTATACCAGCAAGCAACGCCTTTTGGGGACAAAAGGCAGCTTGACAGGGGCATTCCCCTGTAACCCCTACGCCGCCGAGCGCGGCAATATCGCTATATGGAGGAATGAACATGACCAAACGAAACATTGAGATCAAGGTGCGGCTAAGTCGCAAGGAAGCGGAAAATCTGAATAAACAGGTAAAAAAATGCCGTCTGTCCCGCGAAGCCTATCTTCGCCATCTGATCACCGGAGAGGTACCCCGTGAAGCACCGCCACCGGAATACTTTGCCTTTATGCGTGAGATGCACTATGTAGGGCACAACCTTAACCAGATCGCTCAGAAAGCCCATGTACTGAATGTGGTGGATGCAAAGCGCTATGACGAGGACAGCAAGCGGCTGGACAAGCTCATCCGGGAGGTTACAGCGGCGGTCGTGCTTCCGGCAAAGCGGGAGTAATGCCATGGCTACCACATCCATCTGGGCGGTCAAGGGCTGGCTGGGCAAGGTGGTGCTGTATATCGAAAACCCGGACAAGACGGATAATCCGAAATTCTATCGGCAGGAGGAACTGACCGATGTGCAGACACAAAACCTGGCGGATGTGATCGGTTACGCCGTCCGTGCAGAGAAAACGACGATCGCGCCGGATGATGAAAGCACAGGTTTGGTGCGGCAATTTGTCAGCGGTGTCAACTGCCTGCCCTCCACGGCGCGGGACGAGATGCTGGCGGTGAAAAAACGGTTCGGCAAGACGGACGGCGTGATTGCCTACCACGGGTATCAGTCCTTCGCGCCCGGCGAGGCCACGCCGGAGCTGGCGCATGAGATCGGCGTAAAGCTGGCGCGGCAGCTTTGGGGTGAACGGTATCAGGTACTGGTGGCGACCCATCTGGACAAGGAAAATCATCTGCACAATCATTTCGTCGTGAACACGGTGTCCTTTGTGGACGGCATCAAATACCACCGCACCGAAAAGGATTATCATGATATGCGCACCGTGTCCGACACCCTTTGCCGGGAATATAACTTGTCGGTCATCCAGCAGCCGCAAGCCGGGAAGTCAAAACACTATGGGGAATGGCGTGCAGAGCAGGAGCAGCGCCCCACCTGGCGCGGACTGATCCGCAGCGAGATCGATGAGCTGCTCCGGCAGAGCGTCACTGAAAAGCAGTTTTACTATCTGCTTCGCCAAAAGGGCTATGAGGTGAAATTCGGCAAGGATATTTCGGTGCGTCCTCCCGGTAAGGAGCGCTTTGTCCGGCTGACCCGGAATTTCGGAGAGGCTTACACCGCCGAGGCCATCCGGCAGCGTATTTTGCAACAGCCCCTGCCGCAGCCGGAGCGACAAATGACCGATAAACCAAGGCCAAAAACCTACCGCGTCCAAGGCAGCCGGCAAGCTGCGCGCAAGATCACCGGCTTTCGCGCACTGTATTTCTATTACTGCTACAAGCTCGGTATCTTCCCCAAAGGCCGTCCGCAAAACCGGGCGCGGCTCCATTTTCTGCTGCGGGAAGATCTGCTCAAACTGAATAACATCTCACAGGAAGTACGGCTGCTCGCACGGCATCAGATCGATACCGCCGAGCAGCTTGCTTTATATAAAAAGGAACAGGAGGTGAATATCCGAGAATTATCCGCCAAACGCCGGGTACTGCAAAATGCGCTGCGCACAAAGGCCGTCCGGGACAGCCCCAAACAGGCCGACGCACATCGGGCGCAGATCCGGGAGTTGTCCGAAAGGCTCAAAGCGCTGCGCCGGGAGGTGCATCTGTGCGACGATATTGCCGAGCGCTCCGGCGTGATGGTGGAGAAACTGAAAGCTGTCCGGGAGGACGCACAAAAACAACGACAAAAGGAGGAACAACAGCATGAACACATCCGGCGACGCAGCTGAACAGGTCGTCCGACTTAGCTTGGAGGGCATGGAGGTTGCGGCAAAAATCACCGGCAGTGCGGCAAAGGAGGTGGCGGCGCTTCTGTACGCAGCACTGAAAAACCGGGACAAGAACAAAATCAAAGGACGCCAGCGGCTTACCTCCATGCTGCGCAGCGGCAAGGAGCTGACTATTTTCACCGTCAAAAACAAGGACATGGCCCGCTTTGTGGCCGATGCCAAGCGCTACGGCGTAGTCTACTGCGTTCTGCGGGAGGCAAAAGACAACCCACACGGCGTCAGTGAGATCATGGTACGCGCCGAAGATGCCGCCAAGATCAACCGTATTGTGGAGAACATCAAGATCGCCACGGTATCCGACCCCGAAGTCATCCGTGAAAACGCGGAAACAGGACGGGATAAGAATAAGGATGCCGCCGGGCAGACGGCTCCCGAACAGGAGCGCCCGCAAAAGAGCGAGGACGACCGGCTGCTGGATGAAATGATGGCAGCTCCTGCGCAGAAGCAGGAGGCCGCCCAAGAAAACCCCACGGCGGCTCGGACGGAGAAATCCCGTCCGTCCGAGCCTTCCTCAAAATCCAGAAAGAGATTCGCCGAGGGTACTGCTAAGGAAGATCGTCCATCTGTCCGCGAGGAGCTGAAGGAGATCCGCCGTGAGCAGCAGGAGACGGAGGAGCGCAAGCCGACCGAACGCAGCAGACCCGCCAAGAGTACACGACCGCAAAATGAACACCGACAGACTCCGCCGAAAAAGCGAGTCAGAAAAAGTAAGGAGAGATAAGCTATGGCAAACTTTGATGATCTTTTTACCGCCCCCACTGCCACGGAAACGCAGAGCGACCGTCCGCAGCTGACCAAGGAGGAATATGCCGCCAAGAAGAAGGCGGAACGCGACAGCCTGTATGCACTGGCGGATGAAATGGCACAGGAGGTCATGCGGGACGGAGAAGCCTTTCGGGGCTTTTTGGATGTGCAGGCACGATTTGACCGCTATTCGGCCACAAACGCGCTGCTGATCTATGCACAGAACGATGAGGCCACCCGCCTGCGGGACTTTGACGGCTGGAAAGAACGCGGCATCTATGTCCGCAAAAACGAAACAGGCATTTCCATTCTGGAAGCCGGGGACAGCTATGTGACCGAGGATGGCCGCACCGGCTACTACTATAATGTGAAAAAGGTCTTTGACATCAGCCAAACGGATGCCAAACGCCAGCGGCAGCCGCAGGTGCATTATGATGACCGCCTGCTGCTTTCTGCACTTATCGCCAAGCGCCCGGTGCCCATTGAAATGGCCGACAGCGTGCAAAACGGTGCAGTGTATGACTATGAGCGCAAAACCATCTTCGTCCAGCGCGGTATGGACGGGCAAGACCTGTTTCGCAGCGTATCGCTGGCACTGGCTCGTGCCGAGATGGCGCAGCAGGAAAACAGTACCCCGCAAGCTGACGCCTTCAAAAGCTACTGCGTTTCCTATATGCTGTGCCGCAAGTACGGTGTGGACACACAGGGGTATGATTTCAGCCGCTTGCCCGATGAGCTGAAAAATGCGGAGCCGCAGACCATTCGCGGTGAGTTGACCGACATTCGTGACACGCTGCAGACCATGACCGGCAAAATGGCGCGGACGCTGGAGCAAAGCCGCACGGCAGCGCAAAAGGAAACCGGAAAGGAGCGATGAGCCATGGAAAAACAGGATATGCGGGTATTGACCCTTGATCCGTATCAGCACGGCGTCGTGATCAATGCACTCAACAACCTGCGTAACGATTTGATCGAGGACAAACGCCCCACCGATATTGTCGATGAAGTTCTCATTAAAACCGTTGACGCACCGAGCAAATCCAAAAGAGTCAAGCAGAAAGATGAACGGTAAACAAAAATGGCTGTGGTATGCGACGGGGCTGATCCCTGCGGTGTGGCTGGGGCTGCTGATCGCCCCGGCTGCTTCCGGTGGCCTTCCCGAGATCCTTCGGCAATTTCCATCGGCAATGAATGAGCCGTTTCATATCGAGCGGTGCGAGGACAGCCTGAAAACTGTCCTCGTTTTCATTGCCCTGTATGCCATGGTGATCGGGGTCTATCTTTCCACCCGCCGTCATTACCGGCGCGGCGAGGAACACGGCTCTGCCAAATGGGGCGATGCGGAAACCGTGAATCGAAAGTACCGGGCACGCCCGCCAAAGCCAAACAAGGTGTTCACGCAGCACATCCGTATGGGGCTGAACGGCCGCAAGCACAAGCGCAACCTGAATACCGTTATCATCGGCGGCAGCGGCGCGGGCAAGACCCGTTCGTATGCCAAGCCCTGCCTGTATGAGGCTTGCCTGTCGCCGCAGGGTTCGTCCTTTGTCTGCCTTGACCCCAAAGGCGAGCTGCTTCGCGATTCCGGACGGCTGCTGGAGGAATCCGGATATGAGATCCGAGTGCTGGATCTGCTACACATGGAGAAAAGTCACTGCTATAACCCCTTCGTCTATCTGACCGATGACAATGAGGTGCAGATGCTGGTGACGAATCTGTTCAAGGCGACCACACCCAAGGGCAGCCAGACCAATGACCCGTTTTGGGACACGACGGCTGCTATGCTGTTGTCGGCACTGGTCTACTATCTCTACCACGAAGCGCCGCCCGATGAGCAAAACTTCCCGATGGTCATGGAAATGCTGCGCGCCGGCGAGGTGCGGGAGGAGGATGATTCCTACCAGTCGCCGCTGGATGTGTTGTTTGAGCGGCTGGAAATGCGCGACCCGGAGCATATCGCTGTCAAGTATTATAAGGACTATCACTCCGGCAGCGCCAAAACACTGAAAAGCATCCAGATCACACTGGCGGCAAGGCTCGAAAAATTCAATCTCTCGTCTGTGGCGGCGCTGACCGCCACGGACGAACTGAATTTGCAGGATATGGGCGAAAAGCGTGTGGCACTGTTTGCGCTGATCTCGGACAGTGATACGAGCTTCAACTTTTTAGTATCCGTTTTGTATCAGCAGCTCTTTCAGCAGCTTTTTGACAGTGCTGACCACAAGCATGGCGGCAGCCTGCCCGTCCCCGTACACTTTCTCATGGATGAGTTCGCGAACATCTCACTGCCGGAGGATTTTGACAAAAAGCTATCCACCATGCGTTCCCGCAATGTATTCGTGTCCATCATCCTGCAAAACATTGCGCAGTTAAAGGCGCTGTTTGAAAAGCAGTGGGAGAGCATTTTGGGCAACTGCGACGAGCTGCTGTATCTCGGCGGCAACGAGCAGGGATCCCATAAGTACATCTCGGAACTGCTCGGCAAGGCCACGATCGACACCAACACCTACGGAAGATCGTCCGGGCGAAACGGCAATTACAGCACCAATTATCAGATCACCGGGCGTGAATTGATGACACCGGATGAGGTGCGGATGCTGGACAACGGCAAGGCGCTGCTGTTCATTCGCGGCGAATTACCGGTCTGCGACGACAAGTTTGACATCATGACCCATCCGCTGGTGTCGCACACCCCGGACGGCGGCGCACCGCCTTATATCCACGGAAGCGCCGAGTACGCCATTGCAGCGATCACCATTCACGACCGGCTTCTGTCAACGGATCCCGTGGCAGTTCCGAGCGAAAACGAAACCCAATACGAGCTCCTTTCCAACGAGGAATTGGAGGCAATTTATGAGCTGGAGGAAAAACCCAATGAAGCATCTCAAAAGCACTAAGAAAAGCAAACGCACCCACACCCGTCCTCTGCCTATGGGGAAAAAGAGCAGGGGTGTCCTGGCGGTCTATGCCGCTGTTGTGTTCACCGTATGTTGTCTGCCCATGACAGCCTTTGCCGCAGGAAATGACCCGTTGGCGGTCATCAACAATCTGTCTGATTTTATCTTCGGCGTGATCCGCGCGGTCGGTCTGATTTTGCTGGGCTGGGGTATCGTGCAGATCGGTCTGTCCTTTCAGAGCCACGACCCCAGCCAGCGCAGCAACGGATTTTTGACACTTGCCGGCGGTGTCGTCGTGACCTTTGCTAAGGAAATCCTGACGCTGATCACGGGTTAACGGAGGAAACGGTCATGGAAAAGTGCCAATGCTATATCCATTCGCTGAAGCAGGGTGAAAATCATGTGCTCGGAGAGGCGACGATTTTGAAACGCCTCGGAGACAATGACTATCTGGCAGAGTATAACGGCGTAAAATGCCACGCCATATTCAATCCCTTTGCCGGGCGCTACTTTGTGGATGATGTGTATGGCGTGATCCGCAGCACACCCGACCGGGGCGAGCGATAATCAAAATACGGCAGCGAGGGGCAGGCTTCGTGCCTGCCCCCTTATGCTGTCGGGAAAGGAGGAAGCTGTATGAGTGATAACTGGGTCGTACAGAATCTCGAAAACGCACTTGAAACTTGGAATGAAAAGCTGGCGGAAATATGGCAGCTGCTCACACAGTCCCCCGAAAACTTCAAGGGCGGCACAATATGGAATGTGATCAAGACCATTAACGGTACTGTGCAGGCCATCGGCTTGGCGCTGTTGGTGCTTTTTTTCGTGGTAGGTATCGTTAAGACCTGCGGCTCCTTTGCCGAGGTCAAAAAGCCGGAGGTGGCAATCAAGCTGTTTGTCCGCTTTGCACTGGCGAAAGCGGTCGTCACCTATGGGCTGGAGCTGATGATGGCGCTGTTTTCCATTGTGCAGGGCGTTATTTCCACCATAATGACGGCGGCCGGTATGGGCACAGCACAGCAGACCGTGCTTCCGGCAGAGATCGTGACCGCCATTGAGGACTGCGGCTTTTGGGAAAGTATTCCACTCTGGGCAGTGACCTTGATCGGCGGATTGTTCATCACAATCCTCTCGTTTATCATGATCCTCTCCGTTTACGGGCGCTTTTTCAAGCTCTATATTTACACAGCTATCGCGCCAGTACCGCTGGCTACCTTTGCCGGTGAACCGAGTCAGCAGGTGGGTAAGAGCTTTCTGAAATCCTACGCCGCCGTTTGCCTGGAGGGCGCGATCATTGTGCTGGCCTGTATCATCTTTTCTCTGTTCGCATCCAGTCCGCCCGTGGTCGATCCGAACGCAGCGGCGGTCACACAGGTATGGTCTTACATTGGCGAGCTGATTTTTAACCTGCTTGTACTGGTGGGAACGGTAAAAATGGCAGACCGCGTAGTACGCGAAATGATGGGTCTTTAATTTGAAGGAGGAAATACAATGATTCAAAATAATGTAATTCGCAGCGATGATCCCCAGGCGGTGGAGAAGCTGCAGGCGAAGCTCGATAAACTGACGGAACAGCACACGCGTATGAAGGAGATCAATGCCTACTTCAAGAAACACGCCACGGCGCTGGGTTGTCCCGGCCTTTCGGACGCGGAGGCGGCCAAGCTGGACGAGCGTGTGCAAAACAGCTATTCGTGGGAAAAGCAGCCCTATCCGTCTTATATACTCAGCGGCAACACAGCGGAAATGCGCAGACTTAGGCAGCGCATTGAGGAGGTGTCCCGAACACAAAACACGGAATATGTAGGCTGGGATTTTCCGGGTGGTCATGCCGAGGCAGACAAGGAAGATAATCGCCTGCGCCTGTATTTTGACGGAAAGCCCACGGAGGAACAGCGAAGCAAGCTAAAATATAACGGCTTCAAATGGGCACCGTCTGTCGGCGCATGGCAGCGTCAGCTCAATGACAATGCTATTTATGCTGCCTCGCGGCTGGATTTTCTCCGCCCGGAGAGCGGTGAAAGCCCCACAGCGCTCCAACCGAAAGCACCGGCTAAAAGCACACCGGAGAGAGGATAACGACTATGGAAATCAAGATCAATCGCGAGATACGCGAATATAAAGAGAATATGTTTTTCGGGCTGTCGCTGCGGCAGCTCGTTTTTTCTGTGCTGGCCTGCGGCGTTGCCGTCGGTATTTATTTCGGTCTGCGGAATGTGCTGGGTACGGAAACGGTCAGCTGGCTGTGTATTCTCGGCGCGGCTCCCTTTGCCGCTATGGGCTTTGTAAAATACCACGGCATGACGGCGGAAAAATTCGTGATCGCATGGGTACGCTCGGAATTTCTGATCCCCAGGCGGCTGACCTTCAAGCCGAAGAATTTATACCGCGAAGCCATGTGGGAAGCGCACGCCAAAGCCCAAAAACGACACTGACATTGGAAACTTGGGTGCATTTTACCCTAAGTTCAAAACGACATCCGACCACACCCGAAGGAGGCAAAAATGCTGAAAACACTGAAAAACATCCGCCGCAGAGATACGGATAAATTTATGATCCCTCACAGCGTGCAGGAGGTGATCCCCATCCGCACGGTCTGGAAAAGCGGTATTTTGCTTGTGGGGCAGAACCGCTATAGCCGCACCTGGCAGTTTTCCGACATCAACTACGCGCTGGCCGGCGAGGAAGATCAGAAATCCATGTTGCTGGGGTACAGCGCCCTGCTGAACCTCTGCGACAGTAACGCCGACACCAAGTTGAGCATCGTCACCCGAAAGCTCAACCGCCGTGATTTTGAGGAATACATCATGATTCCCTATGAAAACGACGGCCGCGACCATTACCGCAAGGAATATAACGATATGCTGCTGGAAAAAGCATCCCACGCCAGCGGTATGATCCGCGACCTGTATATCACGGTGACGATCACACGCAAAAGCTATAAGGAGGCCGAAAGCTATTTCGCCCGCACCGGTTCGGAGTATACGCTGGCGCTCTCCCGCCTCGGCTCGCGCTGCACGGAGCTGGATATGATGGATCGGCTGCGCATTCTGCACGGCTTTTTCCGTCACGGCGAGGAGGCGGACTTTCATTTCGACCCAAAGCTGTCCATGAAGCTGGGTCACAGCTTTAAGGACTATATCTGTCCGGACAGCTTTGAATTTGACCGGGACTGTTTCCGCATGGGCGACCGCTACGGGCGCGTGCTGTTCCTCAAGGACTACGCCGCCTATCTGCGGGACGATACTCTCTCGGAGCTGTCCGGCATTGACCGGCCGATGATCCTGTCTATTGATGTGGTACCGATCCCCATGGACGAGGCGATCCGCGACGGAGAAAGCCGTCTGCTCGGCGTGGAGAGAAACATCGTGGACTTTTTACGCAAGCAGCAGCAAAACAACAATTTCTCCGGCACAATCCCCTACGACATGGAAAAGCAGAGGGCGGAGATGAAGGAATTTCTTGACGACCTCACCTCCCGTGACCAGCGAATGCTTCTGGGCATGGTGACGCTGGTGCATACGGCGGACAGCAAGCAGCAGCTGGACGCTGACACCGACTATATCCTCACCTCTGCCACACAGCGGATGTGCCAAATGGCCACGCTGCGCTTTCAGCAGATGGACGGCCTGAACACGGCACTGCCCATTGGCGTGCGGAAAATTGATATTCTGCGCACCTTTACCTCGGAAGCGTTGGCGGCGCTGATGCCGTTCCGCGTGCAGGAGATCATGGAGCCGGGCGGCATTTATTACGGAGAAAACGCCATCTCCGGCAATCTGCTGCTGTGCAACCGCGCCAATCTGCTCAACCAGTCCACCATCATTACCGGCGTACCCGGCAGCGGCAAATCCTTTTCTGCCAAGGAGCTGATCGTCTTTCTGGCGCTGGCCACGAAGGATGATATTTTGATCTGCGATCCCGAGCGCGAGTATTATGCACTGGGACAGGCGCTGGGCGGCGAGGTCATCCGCATTGCGGCAGGTAGCCCCGACCACATCAACGCCATGGACATGGTAGAAGGCTACGGTGACGGCGGCAACCCGGTAGTAGATAAATCCGAGTTTATCCTGTCCCTGTTTGAACAGCTTGACCGCGGCGGCATCGGCCCCCTGCAAAAGAGCATCATCGACCGGTGTGTAGACGCCGTGTATGCAGCCTATAAGCGCGGCGGCCCTGTCCCGACGCTTCGTGTTCTCCGGGAAAAGCTGCTGGCACAGCCGGAGGAAGAAGCCCGCGATCTGGCGCTGGCGCTGGAGCTGTTCACCACCGGCAGTCTGGATGCCTTTGCCCATGAAACCAATGTGGACACCCAAAACCGCATCGTTATCTATGACATTATGGATCTGGGGCGTCAGCTCAAAACCATGGGGCTTCTGATCATCACCGACGCCATGCTCAACCGCGTGACGGAAAACTGGCGCAAGGGCAAGCGGACACATCTGTTCATCGACGAATTTCATGTGGTCTTTCAGAACCCGTACAGCGCGGACTTCTTTGATTCCGCATGGCGTCGCTTCCGCAAACGCGGTGCCTACCCCACCGCCATTACGCAGAATGTGGAGTATCTGCTGGATTCCGTGCAGGCCAGCACCATGCTGTCGAATTCCGAAATGCTGATCCTGCTGAATCAGGCACCCAGCGACCGGGAGAAGCTGGCGGCACTTTTGAACATCTCCCCGGAGCAGACCAGTTATATCACCAACGCCCCGGCAGGCTGCGGCCTTTTGCGCTACGGCGGCGCACTGGTGCCCTTCAAAAATCAGTTTCCGAAAGATACGGAGCTGTATCGCCTGATGACCACCAAACCGGACGAAAGCATTATTGTGGGAGGTAATACGAAATGAGCGAGCTGAAATTAGCGCAGTACCCGGAAGTTGCGGAGCTGCTTTCCGTATTGGAGCAGAGCGGACTTCATAAGGAGCAGGATGAGGTGAAAAGCCTCGTTTCCTATATTGACGAAATGGGAACCCGGCTGTCTGCCATGAATGAGGAGCTTACGCAAATGCACCGGGAGATCAGCACCATCCGGGACAGCACCCTCAAGGCACGGTGCGAAAAACTGATCTCCGGTGCCGAAAAGCACTTACAGCAGATGAAAACGACGGTCACGACCGTCAAGGACAACTTTGTGCGTGCGGCAACCAATGCCGTATCCACCTTTAAGGATAAGGGCAAGGAGGCTTTACGCCGTGCATTGACGGCTATGCGTATTCCGGCTGTGCTGGAAACGCTCAAAGGCGGATTTGACCGCAGCGCAGAGAATGCCCGCAAGAGTGCCGAGCGGCTGGATGAGATCGGCGTTGAGCTGCACGAAGCCGGAACACATATCCGAGGGGCGGGCCGCGCCATGTTGGGCAAACCGGCGAAAGAAGCTGCGGAGCTTGAACACAGCAAAGGCGTTCTTGCACGGGCGCGGTCGGCCATGTTGCGTATCAGCAGTGGCCTTTCTGCGTTAGCTGAAAAAACGGAGCGGTTGGCAGAAAAGTTGACTCCCGACCGTGGCGCTTCTGAAACGCGCAGTTCCGTAAAGGGCGAATTGCGCGTTTTGAAATCTGAACAACAGCCAAAGGAGCCTGTGTCGATGCCGTTGGAACAGGCGCGATAAGGAGGGACTATGGCGGATATTAAAACAAAAGAGAGCGTTCGCAATACGGTCAAGACCATTGACCGTGCTGCCGTTGTCTCTGAACGCATCAAATCTGCCGCCGTTCGCACCAAGGACACTGCGGATACCACTGAAAAAAACGCCGCTCCTGCGGAGACTTCTCCGCAGGAGTACGGCGCACAGCAGATCAAAGATACCGTGCGCCGATGTGTGGCAGAAACCGGGGTTCGACTACAAAAACGCGGACGGCGCGGGTTTTCCGATGCAAAGCGCAATGCCGGTAAAGCACGGGACAACATTCAGAAATGCAAGGATGCGTTCAAGGGAACCCAGCCGAAAAAAGCCACACAGCAAGCGGTTCAGAAAGCCGGAAAGGGTACGCTCAAAACGGCACAATCTGCCGGAAAGGGCACCGTAAAGGTCGCACAGAAGGGGGTCAAATCCGCGCAGCAGACCGGGCGGGCAGCAGTAAAAACAGCGCAGACCACGGCTAAGACCGCCAAGGTGACGGCAAAGGCTTCCGCAAAAGCGGCGCAGAAAACCGTACAGGCGGCAAAGGCGGCAGCCAAGGCTACGGTACAGGCCGTTAAGGTTGCCGCAAAAGCCACCGTTGCGGCGGTCAAAGCGATCATTGCCGGAACAAAGGCGCTGATCGCCGCCATTGCCGCAGGCGGCTGGATCGCGGTAGTCGTCATCCTTGTGCTTTGCGTGATCGGGCTGATTGTCGGCTCCTGCTTCGGCATCTTCTTCTCCGGCGAGGACAGCGGCACAGGGCAGACCATGCGGCAGGCCGTGCTGGAGATCAACGCCGACTATCAATCCAAAATCGACACCACAAGGACAAATCTCACCTATGATAAGCTGGAAATGTCCGGCTCCCGTGCCGTCTGGCCGGAGGTGCTGGCGGTGTATGCCGTAAAGACCACCACCGACCCCGATGACCCGCAGGAGGTCGCCACGGTGGACGATAGCAAGAAAGCCATCCTCAAGGATATTTTCTGGCAGATGAACGAAATATCTTCCCGCACCGAGAGCAAGACCGAGGAAGTCATCACCGAAACCGACGACGGCCACGGGAACATCGTGGAAACCGCCACGACGGTCACACGCACTTATCTCTATATCACGGTCAGCCACAAGACCGCCGAGGAAATGGCAGACCATTTCAACTTCACCGACAACCAGCGGCAGCAGCTCTCGGAACTGCTTGCCGAGGAAAACCGCAGGCTGTGGTCGGCCGTCCTTTACGG
>CAKSEI010000023.1 GCA_934446285.1 uncultured Eubacteriales bacterium
TTTACATCTGCGTTTTGGTACAGAGAAAAATCGCCGTTTGGGTAGCAAAAAAGCCCGATATAATCGGGCTTTTCGCAGAAGACATCTTTTTTGTCTTCACATTATGGTCGGAGTGGCGAGGCTCAAACTCGCGGCCTCCGCATCCCAAACGGACCTATAAGGGCAATTTCCGCTAAAAATAGCTTTTTTCGCCCCTTTCCGCTCGGTAAACCGTGCTCTTTAGCGCTCTTATGTCCACTGTTTCCGAGTGCTCCGAAACGGTAGGTGGTCTATTATGTGGTCAACAGGGATTTCTGCAGAATAATACGCAATACACGCCTCTCGTTATCACTCGAGAGGCGATTGCTTTTTATACGGTTATTATAACTCTGAACAACAGTTTGTTCAAGTCAAAATTTGCACCGCAGTAGACAAAGAAAAAGGGCGACGGACAAAATGTCACTTGGCTTTTTCGGCAGATTTTCAAAAACAATAAAATCTGCCGAAAATTTGTTGACAGACTCCTCGATTTCGGCTATAATAATAGCGTAGTTAAAATTAGCCGAATTATATGGATAGGTGATACAAATGAAATATATCAGCCGACATATAGAAGAACAAATCTTAAAACTGAGCCAGTCTTACTCAGCTATTCTCTTGACCGGTCCGCGGCAGGCAGGCAAAACAACCATGCTGCGCTCTCTGGCTCAGAAAGAAAACATCGGCCGTGAATATGTGACCCTTGATGATCTGACGGTACGCGACATGGCCAAAAATGACCCGGCATTGTTTTTACAGCTTCATAAGCCGCCGGTACTTATCGATGAGGTACAATATGCTCCGGAGTTGTTTACCTATATCAAAATCCATATCGATGAATATCACAATCCCGGCGATTTCTGGATGACCGGCTCGCAGATTTTCCGCCTCATGCGGGGCGTGCAAGAATCCTTAGCAGGCCGTGTGGCACTTCTGCACATGTCCCCCATGTCGCAGCGGGAAATCATCGGCGCTCCCTGCGTGCCTTTTACGACAGATATGGATCGATTGCTAGCAGAGCGCGATCAATTTCAGCCCGTAACCACGCCGGAGCTGTTCGCCCGCCTGTGGCTTGGCTCCATGCCGGGGCTCATCAGCGGACAGTCGCCTGACCGAAATATTTTCTATTCGTCTTATCTTTCCACTTATGTGGAGCGGGATGTCCGGGAACTTTCCGGCAGTGTGGATGCGCTGAAATTCAATCGTTTCGTCACAGCTGTTGCTGCCCGCTGCTCGCAACTTCTAAACTACAAAGCACTGACCGATGATGCGGATATTGATATGCCTACGGCGAAGAACTGGGTCAACATTTTGGAAACGTTGGGGATCATCTTCCTGCTACACCCCTATTCCAATAACGTCCTCAAACGTACCATCAAGACGCCGAAAGTGTATTTCTATGATACCGGTTTGGTTTGTTATCTGACCCGATGGTCCTCTCCGGAGGTGGCCGAAAGCGGCGCCATGAGTGGCGCACTGCTGGAAAACTTCACCGTGTCGGAAATCATGAAAAGCTATCAGAATGCGGGATTGGAACCGTATCTCTACTTCTACCGCGACCGAGATGCTAAAGAGATCGACGTCATTCTGGAAGGCGATGGGAAGCTCTGCCCATTGGAGATCAAAAAGACCGCTACGCCCGATAAGCGTCTGACCCGTGTTTTTAGCGTGATGGATAGGAGTCCCCTCCAGCTCGGCACCGGCGCTGTCCTCTGCATGGCGGAGCAGTTCGGAGCGTTTGATAGAGACAATCTGATTGTGCCGATCTGGATGATATGAGGTTTTATCAAGCATATTAGCTATTATTCGCATTTAACGTAAAACATCAGGCACTTATTCTCTATTATCGGAAGCGAAACATGATGCCCTATGAAATTTGGTTTTAACTTTGATGAGACATTCCATGTTCGAAAAATAGTATTAGCCAAGAATAGATTCATCAATACTCTTAGGAAAGATGATATGGATAATCATGTGTTGAAGAATGAAATGAATATTGGTAAAAAACAACCGAAGTGGGATATATATGAAGCCGCAATCCTACTTGATGGATATCTTGAGACTCAGCAAAAGTGTCAGCCAAGGATACAAATTATCAAACGTGTTTCGGAACAATTACGCAACATGGCTATCAATCGCGGAAAAGTGATTGATGAAGTTTATAGAAACGAGAATGGTATCTCTTATCAGATGCAGAGTATGGATTCTGCGTATAAAGGCGAAAATGTTTATGTCCCAGCAACGAGACTATTTAAGGAAGTGGTAGAACTCTACCGCACAGATACAAGAAGATATTTTGACATACTTGAGGAGGCGAAAAGAATGGTTGCAGCCAAGCAAAATAACAAAGAAGCTTTTTTGGTGTGGGCTGCATCTGTTCTTCCCGCCCAGAGATGCAAGTGGATAGAGAAAAACATCCTGAAGATGGAACATTTCGCTGTTGTCTTTAAGTTGATATCAGGCTCGATATTTGATATTACAGATACGGCAATGTTGACAACTATTTATGAGGCTGCTGGAAAGAATAAAATCTTCCAAATTAAGAACAGAAAACTCATCAAAAATATAAATGATGATTTTCAAACTTATATGCAATATTGCTCACAGCTTTCAAAAAAGGCAGATCAAGCGACTGATTCAGATATGCTTGTGATTGAACCCTCTGCAAAGTCGATGAGCACTTTTGCCACTTTGACGGAACAGGAAGCCGGGACGACAGCATCTAAACATTCGATGTTGGTAAATGCCCCTACCTCGGCTGCTTGCGAGGCCGAATTTCTTGACTATTTACAGAATACTGCCAAGCTTGCAGACAAAACTTGCGTCTCTTATGTTTCCTCAATCAGAAGTGCGGAGCGTTATGCCATTGACAATGGGTATTTATCCTACTCGTTATTCAATGAAGATAAAGAAAAGATTATCGCAACAGCATCCGAATTGTATAGTGATTCTGATTTCATTAGCTATAATGATAACCAGCATAATCGTTTCAGCGCTGCTATTAACAAGCTACTGGAATTCATAGGTGCTGATATTCCAGAAAAAGCTGCTGCATCTCTCGGAAAAAGACATGACAATCAAATCACTGCTCCGGTAGAAGCAAACAGTGAAATAGTCGCCGTGCTGAAACAGCACTATGAGTACGGATTCAAGTATGATTCCATAAGGGAACTCATGCGCTTCCGTCAGTTTGCGGATGAGATGGGAATCACACTTCCAGAAGAAGATGAAGCTTTGAAAACTTCTATCCTGTCTTCCGGCACCGTTATCGACGACAAGGTTTACTGCAAAAATGACGATATGCTACAGGAGCTTCAGCGCATCGTTGACAATATTTTATCATCTGGTGCAGTTGTTATTTATTATGAAAGCCTGTTTGAAAACAAGCAGGAATGGATGGAGTCCCATGTTATTACATCCCCCGATATGCTCAAGGAGTATCTTCAGTACAATATCTCAGGGTGTTCTTTCTCCAAGAAGTTCATGGTCAAAGGTAGCAGATGTTCCGAAAAGGATGCCGTCACCGATGAGTTAAAGCGAATTTGGGGAGCGCATCCGGTGGAAAGCGTACACAGACTGAGTGATCGTCTGCCGTACATACCGATAGGAAATATCTGGCGTGTAATATCGGGAAATGACCTTTTTGTATTGTCCTCCGAGGGAGAATATTTGTTTATCGACCGTTTCCGTATCACAAAAGACGAGGAAGAAGATATTCTCGACTTTGTGGACGAGATCTGTGAGGAGAACGGTTTTGCTTCACTTTGCGACGTTCCTCTGGGCAGTATTGAAGAAGAAAACTACGAGCTTACGCAGACCGCAATATATAATGCAATATATAAAAAAGTGCTGTCCGGCAAATATCATCTGAACGGGAAAATTCTTACAAAGGAAAAATCTGAGTTGGATGCCGTAATGCTGCTGAAGCAGTACATAAAAGACAAAGACGAATGCACCTTTGATGAGGTGGCAGATAAGGTGGTGGAATTGACCGGAGGTATAAACCGTCAATATGCATTTCAAGCGCTTTATGACGATATGGTGCGGGTAGACAAAAACCGTTTTGTGGCCAATCGGCTTGTAAATTTTTCTATAGATGAGATTGACACAGTGCTGGCTGGATTTATTACTGATAACTTCCGTGCAATTCGGGATGTGACCACCTTTGCTATGTTCCCGCTTTGCGGGCAGAACTGGAACCATTATCTGCTGGAAAGCTTCTGCTATAAGTACAGTAGAAAATACAGCCTTCATGTGATTCATTTCAACGACAAAAATGCTGGAATTATCGCAGAGAAGGATTTTAATAAGAAATACAACGAAATGCTCGCCATTGCCCTTGCGAGGACCGATGTAGAACTGTCATCGGAGGTTATCGGACAATACTTGTTCAACACGGGCTATATGGCCAAGAGCAAATACGCCAAGCTGGGCGAAATCGCACAGCGAGCGTCGGAATTACGGAAAGAGAGGTGATTGTATGTATTCCTATACTTTTGATTCGGAAACAGGAGGAATCATACTGAATTCCACTCCTACGAATTTTTCCAAGGAGCCAAGACCCATTTACGCTGCGGAGTTGGACATTCTTGGTTTTGATAAATACTGGGATTACGACAAACAGAACGATGTGCCCTATATGTGGGCAGAATCTAATATTTACTGGTACAGAGGTGTACAGATAGCCAAGACAAAAGGCGGTGACCTTTATACTGTGCCGGAACTTCAGCCAGTTAGAGATGAAAACGGTTCGATTCCCTTTGGCAAGGCTGATGGCGCTAAGTTGGAGCAGATGAATATAGAGGCCATGTGTGCCGCAAACGAGGATCTACTTACTGTTATAGAGGATTCCACCGTTAAGAAAATTGTTAAGGAGTATGAAAAGTTTAAGGACAAACTGGATATTTTTCATGTGGCTTTCTCCGGAGGTAAAGACAGCGCAGTACTGTTGGACCTTGTGAAAAAGGCGCTGCCAAAAGGTAGCTTCGTTGTGATCTTCGGCGACACCGGCATGGAGTTTCCGGATACCTATGAGGCAGTAGAAGAAACAAAAAAACAGTGTGAAGCAGACGGCACTCCATTCTACATTGCCCGCTCGCATTTTGAACCCAAAGATTCATGGGAGCTTTTTGGTCCGCCTGCCAGAGTACTTCGCTGGTGCTGTAGCGTACATAAAAGCACGCCACAGACTCTGAAAATGAGGGAAATAACCGGTAAAGATGACTATATTGGTATGGACTTTGTCGGTGTTCGAGCACACGAAAGCTTGGCGCGAAGCAAATATGACTACGAGAATTTTGGGAAGAAGCAGAAAGGTCAGTACAGTTTCAATCCTATTCTGGAATGGACGTCTGCAGAGATATGGCTGTACATCTTTCTGAATCACCTCAACATAAATAATGCCTATAAAAAGGGCAATTCTCGTGCAGGATGCTTGTTTTGTCCTATGGGTAGAGGAGCAAGCGACTATTTCAGAAGGAATGCGTACACGCAGGATATTGATGAATATGTAGGATATATCAAAAAATCTTACCTATCATCAGATCCCCAAAAAGTCAATTCTTACATCACAAACGGTGGCTGGTGCGCAAGAAATAATGGTAGAGATTTAAAGGAAAATAAATTTCGGTGTGCAGAGAATATAACAAATGGCTTTATTACAATAACCGTTACGAACCCTAATGAGGACTGGAAAGAATGGATAAAGACATTGGGGGTGCTTACGGAAACCGATAGCGGTTACACGGTACGCTATGAAGGTGAAGAAATTGCGTTTCAAGTTGAGAATACAGAAAATGGATATATCGTTTCTCTGCCTGAAAGGCTATCTGTAGAAAAGCCAAAGTTTTCAAGATTATTTAAGCAGGTTTTCAGAAAATCAGCATACTGTTCAGCATGTCAGGTGTGTGAAACAAACTGCAGAAATGGCTGTATTAAGTTTATCAATGGAAAACTCAGTATAACCAACTGCTTGCATTGCTATCAATGCCATATGATTGAAAGTGGATGTCTATTGTTCCATTCGCTTCGCCATCCACAAGGAGGAGGAAAAAGTATGAAAAGCTTAAACTCGTTTGCTGACCATGCACCAAAGCGTGACTGGTTAGTTTCGTTCTTTGAATTAAAGGAGGATTTCTTTACAGAGCATACACTTGGTCCCATGATGTATGACATGTTCAGAAGATTTCTCAGAGATGCCGGCCTTAATGAGAAAAACCATTTTACTGATTTTGCAGAGTTGATAAGCAATATCGGATGGGAGACGGATACTGCTCTTGGGCTTGTATTAGTTAATCTTGCAATGGAGAATCCGCAAATTGCTTGGTATATCAAAAATATGGATATTGGCTATTTTTATGAACGTAAGCAAATTGAAGAAATGCTTATTTCACTTGAAGTTAAGCCAAAGGATGCAAAATCTATAGCAAAGGCATATAAGCGTATCGTAGATACTCCGTTCGGGACAGTTTTGAACTTCGGCTATGTAACTGATGACGATGATATGGTGCGAACCAAGTGCTCCATCAGCGATAATCGGGTTGTACTTTATGCACTTTATAAATTTGCCGAGAAGTGCAACATGGACAAGGAGTTCCATGTTTCCTATCTCTTCAACGAATCTGTAGAGCGTGATGGTGTCAGCCCGGTGCGTATCTTCGGTCTGTATGATGAGGAGGAGCTTAAATCTATTCTCTTAGGTCTTTCCTCTGCGTACCCGGAATTCATCAATGCAACATTTACCAATGATCTGCAAACCATCACCCTGCGGGATAAGACCAGCAACGATGTGCTGAACCTGTTCAAGGAGGAATTATAAGATGCCGGTACAGAATCTGAAATACTGCGAATACTTTGATGTTAATGAAAAGTATTTTCCTTGCATTGACGAGTCCGCCATCAACAGCGGCGCGGCTTGGGATACTACCTACCCCCATCAGACCTTTGTCGACCTACTCACTCTGACGGAAAAAATGCTGAGTGGCAACACAAATCGTTCCATTTGGATTCACGGTGCTTACGGTACCGGTAAATCTCAGTGCGCTTATACACTCAAAAAGCTACTGGAGGTGCCGGAAAATGAAGTTAGAGCATATTGGGACAAGTTTGAGCCGCTGAAAAAGAATCCTGTTCTGCTAGAAAAGCTTATCGGTCACAAGGCGCAGGGCATTGTGACGGCATACCGCTATGCCTCCGGAAGCATTACCACACCACAACAGCTTTTCTTTGCGGTGCAGGAAAGCATCAAGAAGGCCTTGGATACGAACAAGGTCTCATACAAGGGTGAAAATTCCCTGAAAGAGAGCGTTATTGCTTGGCTGGAAGATCCGATTCACAATCAGTTTATGAACGCTCTACTTCAAAAGCCGAAGTGGATGTCCACCTTTTCTCAGTCCTCTGCAGATGAGATTATCAACACACTGAAAAAGAGCAACGATGTTTCCTCTCTAATGGATAATATTTTTGGTCTTGCCGCAGAAGAGGGCATTACAGCTCTCGACCTTTCCGCAGATTCCCTGCGTGACTGGATTGTGGATATTATCGATAAAAATAATATTAAGCTCGTTCTTATCTGGGACGAATTCAGTGACTATTTCCGTCAGAACAGCACCTCTCTGGGCGAGTTTCAGAAAATTGTTTCCATCTGTCAGGAAAAACCATTCTACTTCGTCATCGTTACGCATCCCCTATCCTCCCTTGCAAAAAAGTATGACAGCGGAGATAAGACTAATCCTTGGTCTGTTGTGCAGCAACGCTTTGATAAGGTGGAAATCACCCTGCCTGACAACATCGCCTTTGACCTTATCGGTCATGCATTTAGCGTAAAGCCCGCCGCAAAAGCGAGCTGGGTACAGATGACCGGAGATTTGAATTCTTATGTGACGAATGCCCGAAATGCCGTCATCAAAGCGGCAAATATTAGCGGCGAAAATGTGATGCGGGATATTTTACCTATTCATCCAATTGCGGCGCTCGTTCTAAAAAATATTGCCTCTGCTTTCCAGTCCAATCAGCGTAGTATGTTTGACTTTATCAAAACGCCGAAGGATATGGATGTCAAGGCATTCCAGTGGTTTATCCAGAATACCAGCCCACTTTCCGACCGACCCTTCCTAACCGTGGATATGCTCTGGGACTTCTTCTATGAGAAGGGCAAAGATTACCTGTCCTCAGACATCAAGCTTATTTTGGACACCTTCCCTCAGCAGACACAACTAAATGATAAAGAAAAAGTCGTCCTGCAGACCATTTTGATTATGCAGTCTATTGACCAGCGACTAGGCGGTGCACTTCCGATTCTAAAGCCTACGGACCAAAATATCAGCTATGCTTTTGAAGGCGATACCGGCGAACTAGAATCCTCCTGCAAGAGCATCGCAAAAGCTCTGGTAAAGAAAGGTATCTTGATTGAAAATCCGATTGCGGACGGCAAAAAAGTGTATTCCGCTGCTGTTCTTGCAGGTGATAGCGCCAAGATTGAGGCGTTCAAGAAGGATATCCGTGAGAAGCAAGGTACAACTGCCAAGCTCGTCTCGGAAGGTGCTGCTGTTGCAACGGCACTCAGCCTTCCTCCTGCGCTGAAGCTTCGCTACGCGCTGGATTTGGAAAGCGGCAAACTGCCGGTTGTAACTATGTCAGATTTCAAGAAAGCTATGGATGCCTTGAAGAACAAAGATGTGGGCTGGCATTTTTATGCCGTACTTGCGCTGGCAAAGACCGACGAAGAAGCTCAAAGCTTCCGCACTCTGATAAAGAAAACCATCGCAGATCCTGCATATAAAAACATTGCTATTATTGATGCTTTGTCCACACCTTTGGGATTAGAAGCTTTTGAGCAGTATGTAGACTACTCCGCTATGTCAATGTATTACAATGGCAACAACGGACAGCAGTCAAAAGAAAATGCAAAAAAGGCAAAAGATGTACTGGAGCGTGATTGGAAAGATCGTATTCACGACGGACAGTTCATCGTCTTTACATATGCAAATCAGGACGGTGAAAAAGCAACCGGCGCTGGCGCTGTTCAGACTATTCTGCAAACGATTATCCTGAATCGATTCAAGCATGTACAAGACTTTACAAAGGGCCTTTCAGAAACTCAGTTGAAGCTCACTACTCCGAAGCCCGTTGCAAAATACGGTATGGGCGTAATGGAAATCAAGGGTCTGATTGCCGGATGTGAAAAGTCCATTCTGGGCAAATTCTGGGGCAAGAAGGAATATTGGAAGGACGAGTCTCTTGCAGGTGAGCATATCGTCATCATAAAGAAATCTGTTGACAAGATGATTGAAGATGCCTTCAAGAGTAGCGGTAAGATTTCAATTGGTGAAATTTACGATTACTTGGAAACCACTTTTGGCTTTTCCGTCTGTAACCTTTCTGCATTCATTACCGGTTTCCTGCTGAAAGAATATAGTACAGAGCCATATCGTTCTATGGATGCGGAAGGACACAGAGATTCCATGACGCCAGACAAGCTTTCTGAGATGATTGGAAACTATATCGGTAAGAGTCCTAAATCAACCTATATTGTCAGCTTGACCGAAGAGGAAAAGGCATTCTATGAGCTCACGGAAAACGCATGGAATATTACCGCCAACACATGCTCCTCACCCCAGCAGGCAGGTACGCTCGTTCTTTCAAAAATGAGAGACCTGTCATATCCTGTTTGGTGCCTGGAAGATGTGGACACTACCGGAGTATTTGACCTTGTCAAGCTTTATATCAAGCTCGTGCAGAGTAAAGGCGATGAAGCACACGATGTGGCCAATGAAATCGGTAAGATTGCAATTCAGCGGCCGTCATCCGCGCAAAATCTGAAGGCACTGCTCACTCTTGACAACTGCAAAAAGGGTATGCATATATTCCTTGAACGTTTTGAGAGCGGCAAGCTGTTGAATGTTGCCAAAGAAATCGGTGCAGATGATTCCGTCATGACAGATATTAAGAAACTGTTCAGCGTTCAGTATTCTGCCCTTTGGATTGGGTCGACTGGAGAGGATGAAATCCGAAAACTCATAACTGAATATGAAGTTGTGAAGTCTACCAATATTCTTCTGAATGTTACTGCTCATTCCAAGGATGCTGCATTTAAGGAATGGCGAGAAACGTTGAAGTTTATCGGTTTCTCCTGCGAGTCTGTCAAGGCTAAAAAGCCTGCACTTGATAAGTTTTTCTACAGTTTACTTCGCATTGCAAACTACGAGGATATGCTACCAGAGCATGTAAAGTCATTCCTTGATGAGATGACCAATCATATGGCTGATATTCGGGGGATACTTAATAATCCTCTATCAGTCTTTATGGATATATACGCTCCCTATCTAGAAGGTTTTACTGAGGCAGAATGTGAGGAAATCAAGAATTCCATCACATCTGAGATGTTTACTGTCTCCTCCACAGCAAGCAATGCTACCGTGAAAAAAGCCGCAGAAGACTACAGAAAGAATCAGGTGAAATCGCAACTTTATAAGCTGTGGAGCGATAAGACCGGAGGAAGTAAAAATCCTCGTGTATGGTCTGAAAAACACCGCACGCCAATTCTGTGCTGCATGAAAGATACTCAGTATATCGCCGCAAAGAAAGTGTTTGCTACACTTAACAGTAGCACGCAAAGCGAAGCGGATATCAAGGAGGCTTTGGAATTTCTTCAGAAAGCTGACTTCTTTGATGATATTGCTTCCGCTGATTATCGTGATGAGTGCTTTGCAAAGCATATTATTGGTGATTACACAAGCCTAATTTCAGATATGAATGCGGTAAGAGACGCACTGGAAAGTACCGGGATTAGCGCCTATGAATGGAATGACAACCCTTCTATTAGAAGCAAGGTTGATAGTATGGCGAATGCTGAATATAATGCAGGCGGCAGTGATAAGGTTGTCGACATCATCGAAAGCATGGATGATGCAGAACTAAAGAAATGGCTGACTGACATTGTCAGAAAGGATATGGGCCTTGGCATCAAGATCATTATTAACAAGGAGGAGTAAGATATGCTTTGTCGAGAAGTGCAAAACTACATATCAACTGCAAAAGGACTGCCGTTTTTCTATGTAGTTGGTGATGAAGGCTACTCTTCTGTACTGGAAGAATTGAAGCAAGTGGATATCTCCATTGTAAGAATGAGTGATTTCTGCTTCAAGGATGATAAATTTCCTAGCGTAGATGAGCTGGTGGATTATTTCCGAACTTCCGATGTGGATTATAGAAACAACAAGTTTGTCGTCGTCGGTCTTGGTGAATATCTTGCACTCAGAGGACCCGCCATTGCAGAGAAGGAACTACGTAGGTTGAAGAATACCACCCTTGGAAATGCAAGAGCCATTCTTCTGCTGAGGGGGGTTCCTATTCAGGCCACAAAAATTATCCGTGATGATAACAAGATAGTGGACCAGCAGAGAGCATATATCTCCGCCAATTCTCTCACGAACATATCAATTACGAATACACCGGAAGATGTTGGTCTTGTTGCAAATGAAGGTGTAAAACATTTGCTACGAGCACTGGAAGACGGCGCTTGCGGAAATGTATATGCAAGTACCTCATTGGTTCTTGATAACACCCTCTTTCCGATATCTAACCTCTCAGGAGCATATTCTGTTGTAAAGCTGCTTGTTGAGAACTTTACACTTGATATCGGGCTCGGTACGAAAGAACAGTGGCAGCGGCTTCTGAAGGACCTAAATAAATACGGTAAAGACATCAAGACCGTATTTGATAAGAACGGTATTGACGAAAGAATCGTTGACGATTTGTGCTTGGCAGTTTCCGGCCTTGAGTATCGAAACTGGCTGGTTTTCCTGTATTTCAAATTAAATGCGAACCAGATACAAAACGCCTACCTGAAACTTGTGATTGATGAAACCCTGAGTTTTCAGGATTTCAAAACCAATCTTATGGTAAAGATTACGGAGCTTTCCCATAAAGACCAGCATTTTAGACGGTTGTATGATGAGAGAAAAAAGCTGCTAAAAGATTTCCCAGAAGAAGATGTTGCCATCTTTGTGAAGGCAAATGAAATTGACCCGGCAGAGAGCATCTATCGCCTGACCGATAATACACTACTGGAAAAGAAGACTGCAGTTAAGTGGGTGGCACGGAACGGCTTTAGTGAAGCCATATCCTATGTATATCCCGCTCTTGATGCATATCTGAAGAAATATATATTTGACTGCCCTGTACTTGCAAGCGAATTGACAGAATACTTTGATTTTTACAAGCAGCAAAAGGTTTCCAATCGCATTTCAGATGATTTTGTCAAGCTCGTTGAGAAGTATGCATCTGGCATTTCATACGCGCAGCTACCCACAAGGGATAATGCGATCAAGGCCATTGCAGACAAGAACAGTGCTTACCTGTATTGGATCGACGCATTAGGCGTGGAGTACCTTTCTTATATTACCGCCCTTGCGAAGAAAAAGGGTCTGTCGATTCATACAGATATTGTCCGCTCCGATTTGCCGACAATTACATCGATAAACAAGCAGTTTTATGAACAATGGACGGGCGGTAAAAAATACAAAGAAGAACAGCTCGACAACATCAAGCATAAGGATAAGGGTGGCTATTTCTTTACGGATGACGAGGACCCGATTCATATTCCGGCAGAGCTTGAGATAATCGAAAAAGCTCTGAATACTGCTGCGATGGAGCTCGGCATGCATAACTGCAAATCGTTTGTTATCGCAAGCGATCACGGCGCTTCCAGATTGGCTGTTATAAAAAAGCAGGAAGTGCCGTAT
>CAKSEI010000024.1 GCA_934446285.1 uncultured Eubacteriales bacterium
GCAGACGCATGATATCTCAGCAAACGAAAAGCCTTAGTATACCCCTGTTTTTGAAGTTTTTGCCGAGCTTTTTACAAAAAGCTCGTGAATTTCGCGCCGTAGGCGTGAAAGAGGAGAAACCCTCGCCGGGGGTTTCTCCTGCGTTTTGCGTACAGTATATGTCGCTTTTTCGATAAAAAGCGACGCAAAAAGCTTTTGTATAGGTACAGGAATATATAATCTCCCGACCGCATAGTGTGATGAAAACCATTAAGTTTTCTTGTTACACCCGACCGTCGGACATATTAAAAGCTCTCGACATACTACCACTTTGTGCCATAGTTTGTCGAGAGTTTTTTATCTCTATATACCTAACCGATGCCGCCGTATACTCAACGACACCGTCCTTAACTCGTCCTCGCTTGCGCTCAAAATTTCGCTGTCCCAAGCCTCCCTTGTGTAAAGGGAGGTGGCACGGCGCAGCCGTGACGGAGGGATTGTTACGCAGAAACGCCTTATACAAACAAAAAAAATACGCCCGATACCAATCAAAAAGCTAACCGACACCGCATAATCTACACCGAGTGCTAATCCCTCATGGGACAATCCCTCAGTCAGCCTAACGGCTGACAGCTCCCTTTACACAAGGGAGCCTCGGGTGCAGCGAAACCCTGAAATATACGAAAAATTTCTAATCGCAGTATGCGTTTGTAAGTCAAGTAAGTTGATATGTTTTGCGTTACTATACAGTCGTGTGATTATATACTTAACCCTATGCAAAAGCTTTTTGCCAAGCTTTTTCTCGAAAAAGCTTGAAAGCTCGCGCAGCTTTTCCGAAGAAAAGCTGCGCGAAAAGCATCAATTATGGGGACAAGCAAGTGCGTTCCCCCGACGTAAACCTGTATCAGGTCAGCTTTGCCACGTCGGCGGAGACCGCACGCGTGAGCGCGTCTGCCGACTCCGCGTCATCCGCGTGCAGCAGCAGATAGACCTTTATCTTAGGCTCTGTGCCCGACGGGCGCAGTATTACCGAATTGCCCTTTGCCGTGCGGTAGTACAGCACGTTTGAGGACGGCAGACCCGTAGGCTCTACCTTGCCCGAGCCGAGCCGCGTCACCGTGCCCGCGCGATAGTCGCGTACCTCAGTTACCGTCTCGCCGCCGAAGGACATCGGCGGTTCGGCACGCAGTCCGTCCATGAGCGCCGCCATGCGCTCAAGACCGTCAAGCCCCTCCATATATATATTATCCGTTCTCTCACGGTAATAACCGTACTTCTCATACAGGGCATTCATCGCATCAATAAGCGTCATACCCTTATTGTGATAGTACGCCGCCATCTCGGCTATGAGCATTGCGGCGACGACCGCGTCCTTATCGCGCGCGTGCGTGCCCTTGAGGTAGCCGTAGCTCTCCTCATATCCGAAGAGAAATGTACCGTCGCCCTTTTCCTCGTGCTCCTCAACGACGCCGCCGATAAACTTAAAGCCCGTGAGCACGTTATAAAGCCGCACGCCGTACCTGTCGCAGACAGCCTGCGCCATCTCGCTCGTGACTATCGTCTTTACCGCGTAGGCACCCTCGGGCATGAGACCGCGCTCGGTGAGCGACGCAAAAATGTAATCGAGCAGCAGCACGCCCGTCTGATTTCCCGTGAGCACCTCAAAGCCGTTTTTACCCCTCGCCATGACACCCACTCGGTCCGCGTCGGGGTCGGTCGCGATTATAAGGTCGCTGCCGAGCGCCTCAGCCTTTTTTATGCCTATCTCAAAAACCTCGGGCAATTCAGGGTTAGGAAAAGGAACGGTTGGAAAGTTGCCGTCCGGCGTCATCTGCTCATCGACAGTATACAGATTTTTTACGCCTATCTCGCGCAGCACCTGCGGCACAAGTCTGTAGCCCGTGCCGTTTAAGGGCGTATAAACTATCTTAAGAGCGTCTGCGGCGCTCTTAAGCGCCTCGGGATTTACCCTCTGCTCCTTTATCGCGTCAAGAAAGGCACGGTCGATCTCCTCGCCTATCATGCTTATCATGCCGCTCTTCACAGCCTCGTCAAAATCGGTGCGCCGAACTCCCGTGAAGATATCCGTTTTCTCTATCTCGCCCGATATTTCTTCCGCCTGCTCAAGGCTTATCTGTGCGCCGTCCGACCAATAGACCTTGTAGCCGTTATATTCCTTAGGATTGTGCGAGGCGGTGATATTTATTCCGCCTGCCGCGTGAAGATGCCTTACGGCAAAGGAAAGAACGGGTGTAGGACGTATCCCGTCAAAGAACCATACCTTTATTCCGTTTGCGGCGAGCACCTCGGCTGCCGTGCGTGCGAAAAGTTCGGAATTGTTTCTCGAGTCCCTGCATACGGCGACTCCGCCTTTTTCGCCCGTCCCGTTTATATATGAGGCAAAGCCCTGAGTCGCACGCGCAACCGTGTAGACGTTCATGGCGTTAAGCCCCGCGTACATCTTGCCGCGCAGCCCCGCCGTGCCGAACGAGAGGGGCGCGAAAAAGCGAAACTCCCTCTCCTTTTCGTCAAGAGAGGCTATCTCCTCTTTCGTAGCTTCATCAACCGCATCCGAGCTCATCCATTTTTCATACTGTATATCTGCCTGTGTTTTTGCGTCCATGTGGCGTTAACCTTTCTTTGAGTCTCTGTATTCTTCAAGCGCCCTTGCGAGCTGGTCGGGACATGAAGTCTGCTTCATTCCGCATTTTATGCCCGCGAGGCAGTCTATCACCTCGTCGACACTCTTCCCGACGCAAAGGGACGCAACCCCCTGCGTATTTCCCGAGCAGCCTCCGTCAAAGCGCACCTCGGCTATGCGGTCGTTATCGTCGATGTCTATTTCTATGCCCCTTGAGCATGTTCCCCTTGTCTTATATTTTACTGTCTGCATTTTTCCCTCCTATATTTTTATGCTTACCATGCCGCTGCCGAGGCTCAGCCTCTGTCCGTCCGAGATAACGGCGAGTGAGCCGTCGTCCTCTATTCCCGCGGCTTTGCCCGTGAAAAGCATGCCGTCGCGCTCGTAGGTTATCTCGCGCCCGAGGAGCATATCGCGCCGTCGGTACTCATCGATAACACCGGGGATGTCATAGGCATTTGTGAGTCGATAAAGCTCTCGCACGGTGCGCGCGACGATCTGTGTCTCGTCGGCGATAACCCCCTGCTCCTCGAGGCTCGTCGCACGTGCGGCAACCTCGGGCGGCAACTCTGTTTTTCTCAGGTTTATTCCTATCCCTATAACAGCTCTGCGGACATACCCGCCGTCAAGCTCTATCTCCGTAAGTATTCCGCATACCTTGCGAGAGCCGACGTAAATGTCGTTCACCCACTTTATCTGCACCTCAAGAGAAAAGCTCTCGATCGTGTGAGCCACGGCTGCCGCCGCAAAGAAGGTCAGTGCCCACGCCCGCTCCTTAGGAATATTCCTGCATACGCTCGTGCTGAAGTATACTCCCGCTCCCGTAGGAGAAGAAAAGCTCTTACCGTGTCTGCCCCGTCCCGCGCTCTGACCGCGTGCGCATATCACGGCTCCGTCGGGCGTATTTTCAAGCGCGCGCAGACGGGTATTCGTCGAGTCGGTAGTCTCATATACCGTTACCGCGTGCCCGGGGAGCGCCGCTCTCAACGACTCCTCCGTTATAATACTCCGCATATCAGTCGTTCCGGGGGAAGCTGCCCGGTACGAATGTACGCAAAAGCCCGGGAACATTGTCTATTTCATAGGGAAGCCCCAATCCCGCCTCGCCGTCGAGCGAAACCTGCATATCCTGGTCTGCCGAGATGCTGCACTTCGGACATTCGAGGTGGATTATATTCTTATTTTGCCTATGCGCGAGCAGGTCTATGCCGACCGCCGCACGCTCCGCGGGGCTGCAATCCTTTACTATCATGACGTTCATCATGCCGTCCGAGAGGTCGGCATCGGTTATCAGCTGTTTCATGCCGCCGACATCCGTGCCGTTGAGCACGGCAAAGACAAGCGCCTTTTCCTCCGTAACACCGTCCGGAGTCTCTACGCGTATATTGAAGCTCTTCATATTCGCAAGCTCACCGACGGCGGTGATATAATAGGCGAGCGAGCCGAAAACCTTCTTGAACTCGGGACTTGTCGAATATGACACCCCGACGAAAACTCCCGCTGCGATGGAATTGCACACATACTGCACTCCATCGGCGCTCCCTACTCTCAGCATATCGATATCAGCCGTGTTCCCCTCGGCAAAGACGCTTATACAGTCAAAAACCGATGCGGGCATACCGAGATTGCGTGCGAAATCGTTGCACGTGCCGCCGGGTACAATACCCACGGGAGTCTTATTGCCGTTTTTTATCATTCTGTCGATGATTTTTCCGACCGTGCCGTCGCCGCCCGCAACCGCTATTCCGTCAAAGGCGTTCTCCGCCCTGAGATAGTCCTCGAGCACCGTGTCATTCTCCATGGAATACAGCCTGTGCGGGATGACATAGATATTTCTCTTATAAAATGCGGCGAGAATTCCGTCAAGCTCGCTGCCGCCCACCTGCAAACCGGAATAGGGATTGTATATATATAGGAATTTTTTCATTGCGAAAGTCCTCTCTCTATGCCGTCGTAGCTCTGAGAAATAAACTCGGCAAGCTCATCTGCCGTCAGGGGTCTGACGGAGAGCAGGCAGAGCGCCCATATCTGGCGTGCCGCGGGCAGCGGCTCTGCGCAGTTGCGCAATTTCTCTATGAGAGGCGAGCGGGAGTTGAGCACGAGGATATCCTCGCCCCCCTCGGACAGCCCCTCCATACCGTATGCCTTCATCATATCCTGCATACGTCTTGTCTGCTCGGCGCTCGCTATGAGCGCGGGCGTCTTTTCGTCCTTGAGAGCGCGCATCTCGACACTCAGATTTTCTTTGCCGGACGCCTTTCTGAAAAGCTCCGCAAGCTCCTCGGGCGCGTCCTCCCTGTCTCCGTCGGAGAGCGATGACATATCGGCGTCCACGCGCAGGAATTCGACCTTTTTCTCCTCTTCGATAAGCGAAATAAACTGCGCATCGAGAGGATGATCGAGAACCGCTACGGGCATGCCCTGTGAGGTATACATAGATACATATTTGCTCTGCACCGTCGGGTCGGTCGTGTATCTTACGCACTTGCCGCCCGTTTTCTCAAGGTACTCGTCAAGCGTGAGATACCCGCCGTCCGTGCATTTATAAAGCGTGCAGGCGCTTACCTTATCAAAAAATTTTTTATCGCGCAGGCAGGCAAACTCAAAAAACAGCTTAAGGTCGTCCCATATCTTCCCGAAATACTCCCTGTCATTTCCGAACATTGATGAAATCTTGTCCGCTACCTTTTTGACTATATGAGCCGAGAGCTTTGTCACGTAGGTATTCGTCTGCAGATATGAGCGCGAGACGTTAAGCGGCAGCTCGGGGCAGTCAAGCACACCCTTCAGCATGAGAAGATAATCGGGGATTATCTCCTTTACGTTGTCGGCTACGAACATCTGGTTGTAGTAAAGCTTTACCTGACCCTCCACGCCCTCGAGCGCGGGATTTATCTTCGGGAAGTAGAGTATCCCCTTGAAATTCAGCGGGTAATCGGCGTTGAGATGTATATGAAAGAGCGTCTGCTTACAGTCGCCGAATACCTTGGTATAAAACTCCCTGTATTCCTCCTCGGTACAGTCCTGCGCCCTCTTCTGCCACAAAGGCTCGGTGTCGTTTATCTGCTCGCCGTCAAAGAAAACGGGATAGGGAAGAAAAGAGCAATATTTGCCGAGCAGAGCTTTTATTCGCTCTTTTTCGAGGAACTCGCTCTCATCCGCAGAGATATGCATGATAACGTCCGTACCGCGCTCCGTCCTCTCGCCGTCGGTCAGGTTGTAAGAGCCGGACTCATCGCAGCTGAAAAGTACGGCGGGAGCGTCCGTATAGCTTTTCGTGAGCACGTCCACGCGCTCGGCTACCATAAATGCGGAGTAAAAGCCGAGTCCGAAGTGACCTATTATTCCCGAGTCACTCTGCCCCTCTCCCTCATATTTTTCTATAAATTCAAGCGCACCCGAGAGTGCAATCTGACAGATATATCTGCGCACCTCGTCGGCGCTCATGCCTATACCGTCGTCGGATACGGTGAGAGTTCCCTCTTCCTTGTCAACGGCTATGTCAATGCGCCCGCTGCATTCGGTCTGCGCCTCGCCGAGCGAGCAGAGGCGCTTCATTTTCGTTATTGCGTCCGATGCGTTTGATACTATCTCCCGCAGAAAGATTTCCTTATCCGAATAAAGCCATCTCTTTATAACCGGGAATATGTGACCGGTATCGACTGAAATCCCGCCGTTTTCATTTAATCTTTCTTCCGACATTTTTTCCACCTCTTTCGGTTAAAGTCATTCTTATATATCGTGCTCTGCGGTCAGCGATATTATCAGCCTTATATCGTCGGGCTGAACTTTCGCCTCGTGCGCGGCTTTGTTTCTGCGCCGCGCGCCGCATACCGTGCACTCATGAATTATGATATACCCTTTTTTGGGGTCGGGCAGCGCCGCGACGGGCTTCATCAGCCCTCCGCACGTACTCGCCCTGTCGCCCGGATTTACGTCCGCGTGCAGACTCCAGAGGCAGAACGGGCAGTGATTGCGCGAGGTATATCCGAGCGGCTCTACGGCTCTGCCGCAGTGTCCGCAGATAAATCCGCTGTCGTTTTTTGAGAACCTTTTATCCTGCATTTTGTCACTTGCCTACGCAAAATCTGCCGAATATTTCGTTTACGACTCCCTCGCTCACGCTCCTGCCGTCCGTCTCGCCGAGCCTTACGAGCGCCGCCTCCGCATCGAGTGCGGCGATATCCGCGCCCGCGCCGTCGCGCAGAGCGCGTATGGCACTCTCGAGGTTTTCGTGCGCCCCGCAGAGTGCGGCGTACTGACGGGCGTTCGCTACCGTCGCCTGCGTATCATAGTCTATCTCGCCCGCGGAGTAGAGCGATTCTATCTCGGAGAAGAGCTTTTCCTTTCCCGTACCGAGCGCGGCGGAAATGTATACCGTCTTATCAAAGACGTCTCCGAGCTGGCATGGGTCCATTTTCGGCGGGAGGTCTGTTTTGTTTATCACTGCAATTCTGCATGAGGAGAGCGACCGCACCTCTTCTATCAGCCGGGCGTCATAGCGGTCGAGAGGTGATGACATATCGAATACCGCGAGCACAAGCTCCGCCTCTTGCATACGCCTGCGCGCTCTCTCTACGCCTATGCTCTCCACTCTGTCGCCCGTGGGACGCAGCCCTGCGGTGTCGGACAGGCGCAGTGTAACCCTGCCGACGCAGACCTTTTCCTCGAGCACGTCGCGCGTCGTCCCGGCGACGTCCGTAACTATCGCGCGCTCCGAGCCGCACATCATGTTTAAGAGCGACGATTTACCCGTATTCGGCTTGCCTATTATGACCGTGTCTATTCCCTCGCTCACGGCCCTGCCGAGTCGGTATGTTGACAAGAGCGATTTTATCCTGCCGTCGGCGGAGGTGAGGCGGCGCATAAGTTCATCATCGTTCATCCCCGAGAGCTGCTCATCCGGAAAATCCGCATCGACAAAGCACGCGGCGACACACTCCTGCGTCTGCGCGTAAATCTCGTTTATCTCGCGCGCGAGACTCCCCGCAGCGTTCGCCTCGGAAAGGCGCAGCATCTCCTCGGAGTGAGCATCTATAAGGTCGGCTACCGCCTCGGCAGCGGAGAGGGTAAGCTTCCCGTTCAGAAATGCTCTGCGGGTAAACTCTCCCGCGGGAGCGGGGCGAGCGCCCGCCGAGAATACGGCGGCAAGGACAAGCTCCGTCACGAGAATTCCGCCGTGGCAGCTTATCTCGACGGTATCCTCCCCGGTAAACGACGCCGGCGCACGGAAAAGAACCGCCATACCGCTGTCGATTTTTTTATCTCCGTTCATTATGTATCCGAAGTGCTCCGTGCGGCAGGGCAGAGCCGAGAGAGGCTTGCCGCAGGCGGGAAAAAAGACTCTGTCGGCAATCCCCGAGGCTTCATCGCCGCTTATGCGTATAACGGCGATACCGCCCTTTCCGTATGGAGTGCTTACCGCAGCAACGGTTTCGTACATGTCAGCCTCCGTCAGGTCTTATCAAAATAATCCGGCTCGTTCGGCATGATAAGCGCAGCTATAATATAAGCGAAAATACTTAAGCCGAAGCAAAAGGTCAGTATGACCCATATAAGCCTCACAATCGTCGAGTCGATGCCGAGCCACTCGGCAATCCCGCCGCAGACTCCGCACAGCTTCTTATCTGTCTGAGATTTGTAGAGTTTCTTTTTCATTGTTGCAGCCCCCGCTTATTATCTTCTTAATTAAGTAATTATACCACATTCACCGTCGCTTGTAAAGCGCGCCCGACCTTTTCTTTTTTTAACATTTTTGCAGGAAAAAAAGTGTCGCGTAAGCAATTTTTTGCGGGCGCTTTATTGACAATCGGGCGCAAAACGGGTATGATATAGATATGGATTTTACAGAGGTTGAAACTAAGGAAGACATAATGGCTGTAGGCGAGCTTGAACGGGCTCTCGCCTGCTGCGCCTATTCGGGATATGAACTCGATAAGTATCTCGAGCATATAGAACGTGACGTGCGCTATGAGAGCGAGGCGGGAGAGGAATACTACCTGATATGCTCGGGCGGTCCTGTCGGATTTTTTGCGCTGCGCAACGGAGGCAGCACCGTCACCGTAGATAAGATAGCACTGCTGCCCGCCGCACGCGGCAGAGGGCTTTTCCGCAGGACAATAGACTTTATTTACGACACGTACTTCCCCGATATGATAAAAATAAGAGCGGCTTCCCCCTGCCCTGCCGCACTCGCGCTCGGCTTTACGCTATGCGGAGACTACTACGAAAAGAGGTTTCGGTAATGAGTGACAGCTATTGCCTCGCTCTTGAAAAATTTATAAAAGAGCTTAATCTGGACGTAATATACATGCCGGAGGGTGAGCACATCCTTACACGTGCGGACATAGGACGCCCGGGGCTTGCCCTCGCCGGGTATTTTGATTATTTCGAGCCGGCGCGCGCACAGATATTCGGCTTTGTCGAGACGCACTATCTGCGGGGGCTTGACGACGACACACGCAGCGGACGCATATACGACTTTATGGAGAAGCGCCCTGCATGCGTGATATTTGCAAGGGGACTTGAGCCCGATCCCGCCTTTATAGACGCGGCTGAGCTGTACGAGGTCCCGATCTTAGGCTCGGACAGGACGACCTCCGCCGTCTCCGCCGCTGCTATATCTGCGCTCTCCGTTGCGCTCGCGCCGCGCATGACGCAGCACGGCGTACTCGTCGAAATATACGGCGAGGGAGTGCTGATAATCGGCGACTCGGGCGTAGGAAAGAGTGAAGCGGCAATAGAGCTTGTCAAGCGCGGACACAGGCTGATAGCGGACGACGCCGTGGATATAAAGCGCGTGTCCGACAGAACGCTTGTCGGCAGCGCGCCCGAGCTTATTAAGCATTATATAGAGCTGCGCGGCATCGGAATAATAGACGTGAGGCGCATATTCGGCATGGGCGCAGTCAAGGACACGGAAAAAATCGACCTTGTTATTAAACTTGAAAACTGGGAGAAGGGCAAGCATTACGAGCGTATGGGACTTGAGACCGAGCATACGACCTTAATGGGTATAGACATACCTTCATTAACCATTCCCGTGCGTCCGGGGCGCAACCTCGCGATAATCGTAGAGATAGCCGCCATGAACCACCGTCAGCGCAAGATGGGATATAATACCGCCCTTGAGCTTGAAAACAAAATATGTGCGCAGGCAGAGCGTGACGGCGCCATGCCAGACATCCCCGATGACTACAGAGACGACGCTTTCAAAAAATAACCGCCGGCAGCCCTTCGCAAGCTTTTCGGTCGCTTTTCGTGAAAAGCGACGCAAAAGCTTTTGAATAAGGAACACCCTCGCCTATCCCCTTATCAAGAGTTTAGGTCGAGCTTTTTTTAAAGGCTCGCGGATTTTAAAGGTTTCGGCAGCTTTTGTATCGGGACAAAAAAATTTATATATCGCCCGACCGTATAGTGTGATAAAAATCATCCCGTATTCTTATTACACCCGACCGAAGGGTATATGAAAAGTCCTCGACAAACCGACACTTCGTGTTGTAGTTTGTCGAGAGCTTTTTTATCCATATTTGTCTGACAGTGCAGTGTGATGAACCCGTTTCCGTATTCTTACTGCGCAGCACTGTTAACCCGTCCTCGCTTGCGTTAAAGATTCCGCTGTCCCCCGCCTCCCCCGGTAAAGGGAGGTGTAGCGGCGCAGCCGTGACGGAGGGATTGTTTACGCAGAAACGCCTTTTGCAACCGAAAAAATAAAAAACAAACGGACTTCTTACCCCTTATTTCGCGAATTCCGCAGCAGAGCTTTCCGCCCAGCTGAATTGCGACATATATTCACCCTTGTAGGTATTTATAGCCTCGACATTGCCCTTTACGTACTCATAGCTGTCGCACCATATTAGGTCGGTGTTTACCGAGTATGAGTTGCGCTCGCACAGCACAACGCCGTCAAGTCCGAGGTCGTGAAAGGTCTTTTTCATATCGACAATGCACTTGCGGAAGTATGACTGCGCATTCTTTTCGTTCTCGTTATTCTCCCAAACCACAGCGCAAATTCCCGCAGCCGTTATCGCCGCGCCTCTGCGGTCGACAAGATAGGCGAAAACCTCTTTCGTCTTATTTCTCTCAAACCTGACGGGGCGCTCGTCACAAAACACCTCAAAGTTCCCGAAGCACTGCACGCGCAGGCGGTTGGTCACCGTCTGTTTTTTCTTTGATTTTATGTATAAAAGCGCCATCTCGATTTCCTCAACCGAGGTCGGCTTGAGCAGATATCCGCTGCATCGCTCCTTCATTGCGAGGCTCTTGTACTCCGAGTATCCCGTAAGAAAGACAATACTGCAGTCGGGGCGAATCTTCTTTATCTTTTTTGCAAGCTCTATGCCGCTGAGCACGGGCATCTGTATATCAAGAAAGGCTATGTCGATATTTTCCCTTTCCGCATAGGCAAGGGCGTCAAGCGGGTCGGAAAAGGCGCATACACCGTCTATCGACGGTATTTTTTCGAGCCGCATTTTTATGTGCTCAAGCATTATCGGCTCATCGTCCACGCATATTACCTTCATGCCGCGCCCCCTTTCTTTTTCGGAATTTTCAGCTCGACGCAATTAAGAAATCCGTCGCCGTCCGCTCTGTGCCTTACCGTAAGCGTTCCGCCGCACAGCATGCGCAGCCGCCCGCGCACCTCTGCGTATGCGTCCTCATCCGCCTGCCCGCGACCGTTGTCACGAATACTCACAAGCGCGTAAGCGCCGCAGTCGCGGCTCTCGCACAGCACTTTTCCGTCCACGCCGTGCGGGCGGATATTTTTATCGACAGCCGTCTCCACGAGCGGCAGCAGCGTGTGAAACGGCAGACGGAAATCAGTGAAATCCGCATGGATACCCACGTCTATGCCGGGGAAGCGTATCTTCTCTACCGACGCATAGTATCCGACAAGCTCGGTCTCATCATCAAAGCGCGCAGTCGTAAGCCTGCGTGAAAAGTCGAGCGCCCCGCGCAGATAACCGCATAGGTTGCGCATAACGTCATCCGCACCGCCGCGACCGGTTTCGTACAGGTACTGAACCGTGCCGAGAGCGTTGAAGATGAAATGAGCATTGACGCGCTCTGCGTTCCGCCTGTCCGTGCCGCGTTCAGCCATATACAGCAATATTACGGAGCATATAGCATTCGCCGCTGCGGTAAGCGACGGCAAGCTCACAAGAAACTCCGCGCAGCACATGACGGCGCTTACCGCAAGGCTTGACAGAATAAGACCTCTGTCCCTCTTGTCCTTGCAGTCCGCCATCACCGTAGCCCCGTCCGAGACATATATAAGCAGAGCACATACCGCATGTGCCGTCAAAAAGCCGGGGGCAAACTCACCCGCCGCGAGAAATACAATTCCCGAGGCGGCTGCGGCGGCGGAGAAAATCCGTGTTCCTCCGCTCCCGCATCCGAGCGCACGCGGCAGCAGCACGGGAAGAGCTATGGACAGTCCGGAGAGTCCTCGCAGCAGTGCGGATATATATACGCCCGCTCCGTCTCCCGCCGTAACGGACAGAACCCCCGCGGCAGCGGAAAGCACCCCCGCGGCGCAAACATATGTAAACACCCCGTCCGTGCGGCGTATCAGACCGAGCAGCATGACGCTCAGTATGAGTGCCCCAGAGACCGCGTATATTGCCAAATCGATTTCAGCCATTTCCGTAAAGCCTTTTTATTTATTTACTCCCATAGTTTATCACAGTTTTCCGCAATTATCAAGAGCGAGTTGTCGCCTCTCGAAAAATGTTGCATATGTACCGATTTTTTGATATAATAGAAAAAAAGGAAAAGGAAGATGAACCGAAGATGATAAACGCACTGTTAAAGGCGGCGGCACTGCTTTTGACGGCGTGCCTGCTGCATACGGGAACGGCTCGAATTTATGCAAAGCTTGAGGCGCAGATGAGTGAAAACAATGTGCCGACCGCACTTGCAGACAGGAGAGCGGTGCACGGACCGGCAAAACCCGCGCATCCCCAGTCCGCGGACAAAGAACAGATTTTGCCGACCGAACAGCCGACCGAACCGACTGCCCTGCCGGAAGAGCCTGCCGAGGCAAGCGACATCAGGGTCGAGTGGACG
>CAKSEI010000025.1 GCA_934446285.1 uncultured Eubacteriales bacterium
AAGTTCCGCTGTCCCAAGCCTCCCCCGGTAAAGGGAGGATGGCGCAGCCGTGACGGAGGGATTGTTGCGCAGAAACGCCTTATATAAACGAAAAAAACAGTCATGATACCTAACGGCACACGACTGAAAACCCAACCGATATCGCATAACCCCACCGAACGGCACGCGGTTGTAAACGAATCAAACCGACATCACATAACCTATACCGGGCGCTAATCACTCATGGGAAAGTCCCTCAGTCAGCCTGACGGCTGACTGCTCCCTTTACCGGGGGAAGCCTGCGTCCGGAGGATAAATTTCCTGTTTTTCCTACTTGCCATGTCGGAAACTTTGTGTTACAATAATCCCATGGAAAAGATTATTACCGGGGGAAAGAAAATACTTGCCGTATGCGCACTTTTTCTTGCCGCGTGTCTGCTCCTTTCGTCGTGCGACGCATATCTTGCGCGCTCGTATCCGTCGCCGCTCGATACCGACGCGACCGAGAAGCCGACCGCCGACCCCGACAGCGTAAAAAAATTCAAGGACTTTGAATATACCGACAACGGAGAGACCGCCGTAATTTATTCGTACAGGGGCGGGAGCAAAGAGGTCGAAGTGCCCGCCGAGATTGCGGGTATGCCGGTTATCGGCATACGCACCGAGGCCTTTAAGGGCAAGGTAAATGTCGTCAGCGTAAATGTCGGCGCTGCCGTTACTATAGGTAAGAACGCCTTTGCAGGCTGCTCGTCCCTTGCCTCCGTCACTCTGCCGGAGGGCACGGAGAGTATAGGAGTATCGGCTTTCGAGGGCTGCATTTCGCTTGCCTCCGTCACTCTGCCGCAGACTCTGCGTGTGATAGGCGACCGCGCCTTTTACGGCTGCACGTCGCTTACGCAGGCGGATATCGCCGCCGTTACGTCGCTCGGTGCGCAGGCTTTTGAGGGCTGTACCGCGCTCGCGTCCGTATTTTTGCCGTCGCTCGAGCGCATAGGAGCCTCGGCTTTCAAGGGCTGTACCGCGCTTGCGACCGCCGCCCTCGACGGCACGGCAAATGAGCTGCCCGCCGAGCTTTTCTCAGGCTGCTCTTCTCTTGTCTCCGTGGGGCTGCCCGCGGGAACGGAAAGCCTCGGACGCTCCGTTTTCTACGAATGCTCCTCCCTCCTCGGTGTAACGCTGCCCGACGGCGTTTCGACCGTCGGCACGGCTTGCTTTGACGGCTGTACGTCGCTAAGTGCGATAACATTGCCGCAGGGCATTAATTCGCTTTCCGAGCGGGCTTTCAATAACTGCACCGCACTTGAGGAAATATCTCTTCCCGAGAGCGTTACGAGCATAGGCATGTCGGCTTTCGGAGGCTGCACTTCTCTGAAGAGGGCCGAGCTTCCGCGCGTGCGCATAATCGAGGGCTCGGCATTCTCGCGCTGCACGTCGTTGAAGGAGGTTATCTATCCGCACGACCCTGAAAAAGACAGAAATATTTCCCTTACCGAGATAGGCACGAACGCTTTTTCCGAATGCGCGGCACTTGAGAGCTTTCCTTTGCCCGAGAGCGTCACGACCCTCGGGGACGGAGCTTTCCGCGGGTGCGAGAGCCTGAAGGAGGCGGTTATCCCGCCCGCGGTCGGAGTTATACCCGGATACCTTTTTGACGGATGCAAAAATCTCGGCAGTGTCACAATAAACAGCGAAAAACTTGTGACGATAGGGCCTAAGGCTTTTGCCGACTGCGAGAGCCTCAATACCGTAGACATACCGGACACCGTGACTATAATAGGCAAAAACGCCTTTGAAAATTGCAGCTTCCTTTTCGGCATAGGCATACCCGACGCCGCGATAACCATAGGCTCGGATATCCTCGCGGGTACGGAGGGCACGGTCGTCGGATTTAACGAGGATAAGGAAATGGTTGCGCAGGCGGACGCCGGTATAGAGGTTGACCTCAATTCATATGCACGTCCCGAGCTCGGGCATATGGTCTTTTACTTTGACTACCGCACGAAGTATCATCTGATAGCGCTCGACATGTGGCGCAGCCTCAGTGCGGCGCTGCCGAAGGAATGCCCCGAATGCGGGTCGACGAAGATACGCCTCTCGGGCAGGACAATGCTTGCGCTTTCGTATGAATTTGCCGCTGCGGACACCCTTGACGCGACGTTTATATGCTTCTCACCGCATTGCGGAAAAAGCTTTACTCACACATTGACAAAAGGAGAGGGATAATGAAAGTAGGTTCTATCGTTCGATATCCGAATATTGAGGAGGATTTCGCGTGGCTGAGTGAAAACGGGATCGACAACTGCCAGTTTTATATGTACCCCGACGAACAGACGGAGGAGAATATCGCGCGTGTAAAGTCGCTGCGCGAGAAATACGGTATCGAGATAACGTCGATTGTCGGCATGTGGACGGGAGTGATGGAGTGGAACTTCAAGTACGGACCGGTCACCCTCGGGCTTATCCCGACGGCATACAGAGACAGGCGTATGAGCGAGATGCGTGCATACTGCGACCTTGCGCATACGCTCGGGGTAAAGGACGTCAGCTCGCATATGGGCTTCATACCCGAATATATGTACGACGCGGAATACCGAACATGGATACCCGCGATGCGCGATCTTATGAGATACTATGAGGCAAAAGACATTTATCTTGATTTCGAGACGGGGCAGGAAACGCCCGTTACCATGCTGCGTGCCATAACCGAGATATCGAGCGACCGTGTCGGCGTTAATTTCGATTCGGGAAATCTCATCCTCTACGGCAAGGCAAATCCCGTGGATGCGCTCGACGTAATAGGAAAATACGTGCGCGGCGTGCATGCAAAGGATGCCATGTATCCGACAGATCCGATGTTCCTCGGCGAAGAAAAGGCACTCGGAGAGGGCAAGGTCGACTTCCCGAGACTGCTCGGAAAGCTCCGCGAGCTCGGCTACGACGGCGCTGTAACTATAGAGCGTGAGTGCGCGGGCGAAAAGGAGCGCAGCGACATCCTCGCGGGCAAAAAGCTGCTCGACGGCATAATAGCGTCGCTTTGATTTTTCCGATGCGGTAAAGCGGACACCGCGATTTGACGCATTTTTGCGCTGCGGCGCAGATTTAGGCATAGGAAAACGCCCCCGGTATCGGAGGCGTTTTCCGCGTCAAAAAAATCGATATTTCCAAGATCCAAAACAGTAAAAAGCGAAGAGGTAATAAGTAAAGCCCCAAAGACATAAGTCTTTGGGGCTTTGTGACTGCGCGACGAAATGGCACAAAGCGTCTTAACCCTTAAAGTGTGATTTCTTCAAGCAATACATTCCCCGGCTTCGCTATTTGTGTTTGCTGTGACGAAATAGCACAATGACCTATTTTGAGTAAGACAACTTTATTGCCGTCAATGTGAAACAGCAACTCGGGTATCCCACTCGGGAAGAAGTTTATCAATATTTGATTCCGAGAGTTCATACTGATGTGTGGATTTTGATTATCAATGTGACATTTACAAAGAAAAAGGGGGCGTGCCCCCCTTTCTTTTACTTTGCGGATGTAAGTCTCAGCTGATTTATAGTGCTTGCTCCTTCTGTCCGCAGCGCCTCTGCCAAAGTGACATATCTGCCGACAGTAGTAGTGCTCGAGGAATCAACGAGAGTGTTTCCACTCCGAAAAACGGCTTTAAGATGAAATACATTCCGACCGCCATACCGCAGCCGATAACTGCAAAAACGAACTGTCGCATCGACAGTCCGAAAAACATTGATTATGTGTAGTTTCTTATTTCACGGTTGATTTTAATTTCCAAACAGATTCCTCCTTTCGCACATTAGGCATAATAAAAACGCCATCCTTTCGGGCGGCGTTTTCAAAATTTTTCAAATATTTTTGTTGTTAAAAATTCGATTCCTTTATCATAAACTCCATCAAATTAATATGCTTAATACCGTTTCGTTTTTGCAACATATAATCGGTTGTAGCCACATACTTTGCATAATTATCATTGACGCTCTCAAGCGGTCTGTACTCTCGATTTTCCGTTTCTTTGCTCTGCATTATCGTATATGCTACCTGTACATAAGAATATTCATTTTCGTTGTTTCGTAAAATGAAATCGCATTCAAGTTTTCCGATTCTTCCGACGCTGACCGAATAGTCAAGACTGCGGGAATAGACATATACAATATTTTCGAGAACCGGACCGAAATTGATTCTGTTATCGGTATTACCTGCAAAATAAAAGCTCAAATCAGCAAGATAATATTTCTTTTCTCCGGCAAGTGCTTTCTTTGACTTCATATCAAAGCGGTTACACTCATACAGTATTTTGGCGTCAACCAACGCCGTAATATACTTGGCAACGGTTGCTCTCGTAATCCTGAGTCCGCTTTTTTCAAGCGCTTTCGTTAAGCTGTTTATACTTGTTGTAGCGCCGAAGTTGTTGATTACATAATTTCTTACTGTTTCAAAAGCAGCTTTATCCTTGATTTTTACCCTGCGTCTGATATCTTTTTCAAAGATTTCATTTACAACTCCGGTAACATAGGTTCTTTTTGCAGCAAGGTCATCTATTTGTACCGTTCTCGGGAATCCGCCTTCAAGGATATATTGATTCAATTCCACGCTTAAATTCGGGTTAGTCGGCTTGCCGTAAAACCTTTTGATTTGCTCGTATTCCTCAAAGCTGAGTGTAAACAATTCAAATTCAAGATATCGTCCTGTCAGTTTGGTTATAAGCTCTCCGCTCAGTAAATATGAGTTTGAACCTGTGATAAAAATCGAAAATTCGCCATCGGAGCGAAATCCGTTTATGACTTCCTCAAATCCTGCGACATTCTGTACTTCATCGATAAAAAGATATTTACGTCCCGAATTTTTGATTTTTGATTCAATAAGCGTCTCGAGCTGATCGGGTGTTTTTATCTTGCGATTTTCACGCTTATCAAGGTCTAAATAAATAATATTGTCTTCCCCGATATTACTCTGCCTTATCTCATCGGCGATCATTTCCATGAGGCTTGACTTTCCGCACCGCCGTACTCCTGTGATTACTTTAATAATATCATCGGAATGGTAAAACGGTCTTATCTTTTTCAAATACTTCTCCCGTTTGAACAGCATAACAAAAATCATCTCCTTAGATATCCGATAATATTATTATACTCAAGATCTGAAAAAAATCAAGTTATCAAATCATATTTTTAAAAATAATTATTTATTGTATTGATAACCTCCAATTTCAATACACATTTACAGTCCCATCATTTCGCGCACAATGCGGTCCGCCATCTTTACAGAACCGACAAGTACCAGCATATTAAAAATGAGTTCCCCGACATAGCTCCACACCTGCGTCACCCTTGTTCTTTTTTACCGATGTTAATTCGGTTATGTATTCATCTATTCATCTGTAAGGAGGGGAAGGATATAAAAAAAGACCGTAAAATCCTTATATGTAATAAAGGAATTACGGTATATGTATATATGTATATGACTTTAGTTCAAGCCCGTGTGGTCCGTTCGCATAAGAATAGAGAATTTTAAATTCGGGGAATATATGCTGTCCCCGGTTCAAGTCCCGGTTTTCGAGGATTTATTGTTTTTTTGTGCCCTGAAATTACATTTTAAAATTTGCCCGAAAAAGCAAAAAGTCCCTGATAAATCAAGGACTTTCGGCTTTTGTGCTTTTTCGTCGCACAGGTCTGGTGGAGACAGCGGGGCTCGAACCTGCGACCTCTCGGATGTGAACCGAACGCTCTGACCAACTGAGCTATGCCTCCGATTTCTTTTATATAATAGCACAAAGGAGCAATTCTGTCAAGACAAACATAACGGAGCGACCGCGCGAGTATAATATATCGGAGTGTGAGAAATGAAGCGGACAGGTTATACGGCGACGGCGGCGCTGCGCTCGCTATGCTCGGTAATATTCATCTGCTGCTCGGTCTTTTCCGTTGCGGTGACGGTGCGCCCTGCTGTGGGGATAGAAAGAACGGATGGGGGGACGCCCGCGGAGAGCGATACCCCCGCCCCTGACACGCAGAGTACGGACGTGCAGGATGCGGACAAGCCCTCGGAGCAGCTACTCGGCGGGACGGACGGAGAGAGCAAAATAGTTTCGGCTGACCTCTCCGCCGAGAGCGCCTTTGAGTTTTCAAATGAAACAAAATATAAGTTCGACCCGCAGGCGATAATCGGTGCGGGATATCCCATCGAGGCGCAGACGACGGACGAGCCGTCGGTACTCATCCTGCACAGCCACGCGACAGAGTGCTACACGGAGCCGGGGGCGGAGGTCGTCACCGATACGCGCTCGAGCGACCCGGGGAAAAATATGGTTGCGGTTGGTGAGGCGGCGGCCGAGGCGCTGCGCGAGAGCGGCGTCGGCGTTATACATATTGAGACGCTCTTTGATAAGGACGACTACAACTCCGCATATGAAAATTCACGTAAGGCAGCGGAACAATGCCTCAAGGAAAACCCGGGAATACGCTATGTCATTGACATACACAGGGACGCACTGCAATACGAAAACGGAAGCATGGTAAAGACCTCAGCGCGCCTGAACGGCGAGGCGGCGGCGCAGGTTATGCTCGTCGTCGGCACGAACGAGGGCGGCGCGGACCACCCGGGATGGAAAACAAATCTGTGCGTCGCGCTGAGGCTGCAGCAGGCGATGTGCGCGGCGGACGAAAACTGGGTAAGACCGGTCAATCTGCGCCGCGCGAGCTTCAATCAGCAGTATGCCCCGGGTGCATTCCTGCTTGAGATAGGCACGTGCGCGAATACTCTCGACGAGGCAAAGACAGCTGCACGCGAGTTCGGTCGTATATTCGCCGAACTGATTAAAAACCCGTAATCATGCAAGGGCAAAAAATTTACAGTTTGTGTACATTGTATATTTGTGAATAAAAAAGATTTTTATTTGTAGGTATGCATTAAACAACAGGCGGAAACAGCTACAAAATGCATATATCCCGCCCGACCGGAACGGGTCCGGCGGGATATTTACGCCTTGAGATCACTAAATATGGGCACGAAAAAGCTTATTTCTCGCAAAATGTTGTATAAAAACCGATCCTTGCTTTTTTTGATGCAAAAAGTCGTAAAAGGGCGGGGAAAAGGCACTGCGCGGGCAGAAAAATTACACAGGCGTAAATTCGCCGAATTTGCTTGACAGACAAGGGATTATAAGGTATAATTTAAATAATTTCTCATGATGGTGACCAAGACGACGTTCACGGTGAAACGGGGACGGCGTCTATTTGTGCGTACACGGAAAAATGCTTTTTGCACTTATATAACGCGTGATAGGTACGCCTGCATGAACAGGAACAGAAACTCGGTAGGAGGAAAAACGGAATGAATATTCATTCTCGCGCAGCGAAGATAACGGCGATGCTCACGGCTATTGTAACCGTGATTGCAGGCATGTCGTTCGCAAGCTTTGCGGACAGCACGTCGGGAACGTCGGATGACGGGTCTTCCATTGCTTCGCTGACAGAACTGCTTGCCGCAGATAAATACACCACCTATGCTCTGCAGAACGCAGGGTACGGGAAGGGTAAAGGAGAGGTTACCGTAAAGGGAACCGACTATTCTGCGGAGGATACGACAGCCGTTATAGGAGACGGCGACGGCGAGGTGCACACGGGCACCTGGTCGGATATAGACACGGACGGCAACATCGTCTCGGGTACGGAGAGAGAGGGACTCTTCTGCCCCGGAACGGGCGCTGTCGGCTGGAAGGTCAATATTCCCGCGTCGGGCAACTATGCCGTCGACGTGGTGTACTACCCCGTTGAGAACAACGGAACTGCGTCGAATATAGAGCGTACATTCTATATAGACGGAAAGGTCCCGTTCTACGAGGCGCGATTCCTCACATGTACAAAGGTGTGGGGCGAGAGCTACGACCGCAGCAACCGTGACGAAGCGTATATAAAGGATCTTGCGGGCAACGAAATACGCCCGGATAAAAAGGAAACACCCGAGTGGAGAACGATGACCTTTTCCGACTCCTCGGGGAACAATATCGACCCCTTTGAATTTTATTTTGAAGAGGGCGAGCACGTCATACAGCTCGAGGCGCAGCGCGAGCCTTTTGCGGTTGCGAGCATCAGAATATATCCTCTCGAAAAGGCACAGAGCTACGAGGACTACGTAAAGAGCCATTCGGGAAGGGAAGTCTCGGGCGACACGATATCCGCCGCAAATGACGGCGAAAAGTCGATAAAGATAGAGGGAGAGCTTTACACCTCCACCTCCGACTTCTCGATATATCCGATAAATGACCGCTCGAGCGCCATCACCTCACCTCAGGATCCCGCGAAGCAGCTGCTCAATGCAATCGGCGATGAGAAGTGGGAGACGACGGGACAGTGGGTTTCGTGGACGGTCAACGCACCGAAGGCGGGACTCTACAAGATAGGCGTGCGCTACCGCCAAAACATCAACGACGGTCTGTTCTCATCGAGAACCATCCGCATAAACGGCAAAGTTCCGTTTGACGAGGCGAGATACCTGCAGTTCAACTACGGTGACGAATGGCAGTCTGCATACTTAAATAACGGTTCGGATGAATATAAGGACGGCTTCCTCTTCTACCTCGAGGAGGGCGAGAATACCATCGAGCTTGAGGTAAGCCAGGGCAATATGGCAAGCATCCTGCTGCGCCTCAATGAAATCATAAAGACGATAAACTCTTCCTATCTTGATATAAGACAGATAACGGGTTCAAAGCCCGACCAGTACCGAGACTACGGTTTCTACAGCCTTATCCCCGCATCGATAGACGCTCTCGCCGAGATGTCCGACGAGCTTTACAAGATTGTTGATGAGCTTGTCGCCGTAAACGGTAAGAGCCAGAACGTATCCACCCTTGAGGAAATAGCACGTACCCTTTACAAGATGGGTAACAGGGAGGACGAGGTTGCAAAGAACATGGACACCCTGAAGAGCGACATCGGTTCTCTCGGTACATGGCTGCAGACCGCTATGACTCAGCCGCTCGCCGTTGACTATCTCACCGTCACCGGTGCGGATTCGGGCGATGACGAGAAGCCCCGCGCAAAGGAGAGCTTCGCCGAGTCCCTTTGGTACGAGATTCGCATGTTCGCCGTTTCGTTCGTTGCCGACTATAATACGCTCGGCGCGACCGAGGAGGTCTCCGAGGATAAATCCGTTGTCGTATGGACGTCCTCAAGCCGTGACCAGGCGACAATTATAAGAAATATGATAAACAGCGATTTCACGCCGAATACCGGCATAAGCGTTTCCCTTAAGCTTGTTGCTGCAGGCTCGCTGCTCCCGTCGATACTTGCGGGCGTCGGACCTGACGTTTCGCTCGACAGCGTGGATATCATAAACTGGGCAATCCGTGATGCCGTGCTTCCGCTCGACGGCTTTGAGGGCTTTGACGAGCTTATGAAAGAATTCCCGGAGTGCGCAACCGTTCCTCTTACATTATATACCGATGATATAAAGGGCTACAACAGAGAGAAAGACGGACCGATAACCGACGACAGCGAGCATCTTACCTCGCACGTCTACGGTCTGCCGATGACCATGGACTTCCCGATGATGTTCTATCGCGCGGACGTGTTCCAGCAGCAGGGGCTCTCGGTGCCCAAGACGTGGGAGGACTTCTATGCCGTTCTTCCCATCCTTCAGAACAATCAGATGGAGGTAATAATCCCCGGCTCGACCGGGGGCACGTACATGTTCCTCTATCAGATGCAGCCGAAGGGCACGAGCGTGCGCGACGGACTTTATCAGGATAACGGACGACGTATAGGACTTGATACGAATATAGCTCTTGAGAGCTTTGACAGACTCTGTAACCTCTTCACGCAGTACAGCCTGCCGATAACCGCGGATTTCGTAAACCGTTTCCGTACGGGCGAAGTACCGCTCGCTATAACCAACTACAGCGCATATACGCAGCTGTCGCTCTACGCGCCCGAGATAAAGGGTCTTTGGGAGTTTGTCCCGATACCCGGCTGGGCACGCGCCGACGGCACGATAAACAATACATCCATTGCGACCGTGACCTCGATAGTCATGCCGAGAGGCAACCGCTCCGAGGAAAAGGCTAATAACGCATGGCAGTTTATGAAGTGGTATGCGGGTCACAACAACCAGAGCCGTTACGCAAACGAGTATACCGCACTCTTCGGACAGCAGTCCAAGTACACGACGGCAAATAAGATAGCCCTTGAGGCTCTGCCGTGGACGACTCAGGAGAAGAACAATATTCAGGCACAAATGGAGAATACTCAGGCAGTGCCCGATTACCCCGGCAGCTACATCATCACCCGTTACGTAGAGTTTGCATTCCTTGCCGCGTACAATGACAATGTCGACCCGGTAACGTCAATGCTTAACTACATCACGGATATAAATAAGGAAATATCGCGTAAGCGAAAGGAATTTGACCTCGACGCATACGAGATATCCTACTCCTCCAACTTTACGGAGAGTCAGAACTGAGACATCGGCGGGCAGACCGAGGTCTGCCCCTGAAATTCGAACAAAGGAGAAAAAATATGGCAAACGAAGCAGTTTCCGAAGTGACGGAAAAAAGCACGAAGCCCGAAGTCAGAAGACCGGTGTCACGCAAAGATATGAGCAAATTCAAATGGACGCTCAAGGAGATCCGCCGAAATCACACGGCATATTTCCTTGTGCTGCCCTTCATGCTGATATTCTTCGTCTTTACCGTCATACCCGTCGTGGTGTCGCTTGCACTGTCGCTGACGGACTTCAACATGCTGCAGGTTCCCGACTTTGTATTTTTTGACAACTATATAAGACTGTTCCTTGATGATGATCTGTTCATCACGGCAATACAGAATACGCTTATATTCGCGTCGATAACAGGACCTGTATCATATATTCTTTCATTTATAGTGGCATGGTTCATAAATGAGCTGTCGCCGAAGATAAGAGCACTTGTCACGCTCGTGTTCTACGCACCTTCCATATCCGGTCAGGTTTATACAATATGGGGAATATTCTTTTCCGGCGACTCCTACGGATATGTGAACGCATGGATGTTAAAGCTCGGACTTATCACATCGCCTATACAGTGGTTCAAGAATGCAACCTACTGTATGCCGCTCTGTATAGTCGTTGCACTGTGGACCTCGCTCGGTACGGCATTCCTTTCGTTTATCGCGGGTCTGCAGGTCGTTGACCGTTCGCTCTACGAGGCGGGAGCGGTCGACGGAGTAAAGAACCGTTGGCAGGAGCTTTGGTACATAACCTTGCCGTACATGCGCCCGCAGCTGATGTTCGGCGCTATCATGGCGATCACCGGCTCGTTCGGTTTCGGCGGTATCGTCGATGCTCTCGCGGGCAACCCGTCGGTCGACTACTGTGCGTGGACGATAACTCACCACTTAAACGACTACGGCGGTTCACGATTTGAGGTCGGCTACTCATCGGCGATAGCGGTTATTCTGTTCGCGATGATGTTCGGCTGTAACCTGCTAATTAAGAAGCTTTTAAGCAAGCTCGGACAGTAAGGAGGACAAAATGGCAAAAGTTAAAAAGCTGCGCGTCAGAAAACACGCCGTTGTCCTCAACCGTTCACGCGGAGGAGATACCGGCATAGGAGTCATGCTTGCGATTTTCGGCGCATTCATGTTCCTACCTATGGTTTACGCTATATCACAGTCGCTCAAGCCTCTTGACGAACTGTGGAAGTTCCCCCCGAACTTCATAGTGCACAACCCGACACTCAAGAATTTCACCGACCTGTTCAGACTGATGAACACCTCGTGGGTTCCTTTCTCGAGATACCTTTTCAATACTATACTGATATCGGTTGCGGGTACTGCGGGTAACCTTATTCTCTCGTCAATGGCGGCATATGCCCTGTCAAAGATAAAGTTCCCGGGACGCGGATGGATGTTCCAGATGGTCGTCCTCTCGCTGATGTTCTCAGCTACCGCAGCGTCTATTGCAAACTTCATAACGATGTCGCTCTTACACTGGGTTGACACCTATTGGTCGATAATAGTCCCGGCGTGGGGCTCGACTCTCGGACTTTACCTGATGAAGCAGTTCATGGACGGCTCGGTATCCGACGCAGTGCTTGAGAGCGCACGTCTTGACGGTTCGAGCGAGCTGCGCACTTTCCTATCGATAGCGATGCCTATGGTCAAGCCCGCGTGGCTGACTCTGATAGTGTATTCGTTCCAGGGACTGTGGCAGCAGGGCGCATCCATTTACATCTACTCCGAGGAGTTAAAGACCTTTAACTATGCTATAGGTCAGATACTCTCGGGCGGTATAGTAAGACAGGGTGCGGCGGCAGCGTCCACCGTCGTCATGATGATAGTGCCCATCACGGTATTTGTCATGACACAGAGTAATATAATGGAAACAATGTCCGCATCGGGCATGAAGGACTGAGGAGGGCAAAATGAAAAGAACATTCAGAATAGCAGCCCTTGTAATGCTCCTCGTGCTTGCGCTCGGACCGGTGGCAAGCTTTGCCGCATCGTATGTGTCGTATACCTACTCATATGATGGCGATCAGCTTGTATCTCCCGACGGCTACACGCCCGATCGACTTGTCTCGGGTGACTATATGGGGCTCAGCGTAGACCTTAGTGAGCCTACCGACATAGTGGCGGATACGGACGGCAATATATACATTGCCGATCCGAAGAATAATCGCATAGTCATTCTTGATAAGTATTATAAGCTTGTATATCAGC
>CAKSEI010000026.1 GCA_934446285.1 uncultured Eubacteriales bacterium
TTGTGCGGCTGCTTTTTCGGCACTGCTCTCTTTCACGTTCTGCTCGGCAGACGCATTCTTCTGCTGCTTGCACGCAAGGTGGGCGCAGTGCGCGCTTTTCTCGGATTTCTATACAGACGTACACTCGGTATCCCGCTGCGCTTTCTCGCGGGGAAAATAGGTTTGGGGCGGGAAAAGCGCAGGCGAAAAAAGGCGGAGAGAAAAAAAGTGCGCGAAAAAAAGAAAATTCTCGTGGAGAAGATATGAAAAATTGGAATATATTTGTTAAAACAGCGATAATAGCCTTTCTTGTGTTCGGAGTTGTGACGACCGTCAGACTTAATATCGAAATAGGCGATTTTGAGGACAAGGTGTCCTCCGCCTCCGAGACGATTGAGAAATTAGAGACAGATATCGATGCCCTCACGGAAAAAGTCGAGCAAAAGGTGGATGAGGAATACATACAGAAGATTGCCCGTGAAACCCTCGGCTATTACAAGCCCTCGGAGATAGTATTCTACAACGATACGGCGAGGTGAATAATACACAAGCAGAATCTGCATGTATATACTTTATTATCCGAATGTAACAAAGTTGAGAAAACCCGATTGACAACAAGGTCGAATTATGGTATTATAGAAACGTAGTTTTTTTTTCAACGGAGTCGTAAAATGAAGGCACTTGAAACTAAAATTTCAAATGAGGGCGTTATCCTTTCTGGCAATGTTCTCAAGGTTGGCTCATTCCTCAATCAGCGCATAGACACCGAGTTTATGTTTGAAATGGGAAAAGAGACTGCCGGTCTTTTTTCGGGCGATAACGTGACTAAGATTCTAACGATAGAAGCATCGGGAATAGCCTATGCTCTTGCGGCGGCATACTATCTTCACGTACCCGTTGTTTTCGCAAAAAAGTCTGCTGCGAGCAATGTCTCGGGCAGTGTATACAAGGCAAAAGTGCATTCGTTCACGCACGGCTGCGACTTCGGGGCTATAGTCCCGACGGAGTATCTGCAGCCGCAGGACAGAGTCCTGATAGTGGACGATTTTTTAGCTGACGGAAATGCTATCGCGGGGCTCTCAGACATTATTTCACAGTCGGGGGCTGAGTGCGTTGGCGCTGCCGTCGCAATAGAAAAGGGCTTTCAGGGCGGGGGAGACAGACTCCGCGCCTCGGGTATGAGGGTTGAGAGCCTCGCCGTCATAGACAGGATGGATGAAAACGGGATAATCTTCCGCACTTGACGGAAGTTTCCATACAGTATTATATGTGCCGAAAGGCAAGGAGGACAAAATGAAAAAGATTTTATCAATTCTTTTGGTTCTTGCGACCGTGCTCTCTCTCTGCTTGACTCTCGCGTCGTGCAGCAGCGACGGTGACAAATCGAGCGACCCGTCGTCGGAGAATTCGGAGAATAAGGAAACTACCGTTAAGGTCGGATTTATTTTCCTGCATGACGAGAATTCCACCTACGACCTCAACTTCTTAAACGCAGCTAAGGCAGCGTGCGAGGAGGCGGGCGTTGAGTATGTTTTCAAGACCAATATCCCCGAGACCACCGCATGCTACGATGCGGCAGCAGACCTCGTTGATGCGGGCTGCAACCTGATCTTCGCAGACAGCTTCGGTCACGAGCCTTTCATTCTTCAGGCAGCAGAGGAGTTCAAGAATGTTGAATTCTGTCATGCTACCGGAACTCACGCACACACCGAGAAGCTTTCAAACTTCCACAACGCATTTGCATCCATATACGAGGGACGTTACCTCGCCGGTGTTGCGGCAGGACTCAAGCTCAATGAGATGCTCGAGAAAAAAGAGATAGACGAGCCCAAGATGGGCTATGTCGGCGCATATACATACGCAGAGGTTATCTCAGGTTACACTTCTTTCTATCTCGGCGCAAAGTCCGTTTGCCCGAATGTCACGATGGACGTTCAATTCACCGGAAGCTGGTATGACGAGACCGCTGAGAAGGAAGCTGCAACTCTGCTTATCAACCGCGGCTGCAAGCTTATAAGCCAGCACGCAGACTCCATGGGTGCTCCTACCGCATGTGAGAGCGCAGGCGTTCCCAACGTCTCCTACAACGGCAGCACCGTTTCCGCTTGTCCCAACACCTTTATCGTTTCCTCGAGAATCGACTGGACGCCTTACTTCAAGCACATCATCGAGTGCGTAAAGACCGGCAAGGCTATCGAGGCTGACTGGACGGGTACTCTCGCAACAGGCTCTGTTGTGCTTACCGACTTTAACGATAAGGCGGCTGCCGCAGGCACAACCGAAAAGGTTGAGGCTGTAAAGCAGGATCTCGAGTCCGGCAAAACGCATGTATTCGATACATCCTCATTTACCGTTGACGGCAAGAAGCTTGACTCCTACATGGCTGACGTTGACACAGATGCAAACTACGAGAAGGATACGGAGGTTATAAGCGACGGATACTTCCACGAGTCGGAGTTCCGTTCCGCACCGTATTTTGACCTTGCAATAGACGGTATAACCCGCCTGAACGAGGCTTTCTGATTTTGTCATAAGTTAATGCGGGGCGTTTTTCCGCCCCGCAAAACTTATTTGTATGGGATATTTTTACGTTTTATCTCGAAGTGGGCGCGCACATCCGTGAGCGCTCATTCCGGTATAAAACAGGGAGGGATAAAAGCTTGGAAGTCGTACCTGCAATAGAACTGAAAAATATTACAAAAACTTTCGGCAGCGTCGTCGCAAACAAAAATGTCAGCCTCAAGGTCATGCGGGGCGAGATACTGTCCGTGCTCGGTGAGAACGGCAGCGGAAAGACAACGCTCATGAACATGATATCGGGCATATATTTTCCCGATTCGGGCAGCATCTGCATAGACGGTAAGGAAGTTGTGATACGCTCTCCGAAGGATGCATTCACATACCGTATAGGTATGATACACCAGCACTTTAAGCTTGTCGATGTTTTCTCGGCGGCGGAGAATATCATTCTCGGGCTTGACGAGGGCAGGTACGATATAAAGAAAGCCGAAAAGAGAGTCTCGGAGATAAGCGAAAAATACGGCTTTGACATCGATCCGAAAAAGAAGATATACGATATGTCCGTCTCGGAGAAGCAGACGGTCGAAATAATAAAGGTGCTCTACAGAGGCGCAGATATACTTATCCTCGACGAGCCGACGGCGGTTTTGACGCCGCAGGAGACGAGAAAGCTTTTCGACGTTTTGCGCCGCATGAAAAAGGACGGCAAGTCTATTATCATAATTACTCATAAGCTGCAGGAGGTTCTCGAGCTGTCAGATAAGGTTGCAGTTCTGCGCAAGGGTGAGTACATAGGCACGGTTAATACAGCGGACGCCGACGTGACATCCCTTACCGAGATGATGGTAGGAAAAAAGGTCGCACTCAATATAGAGAGAGCCGAGCCGAAAAATCCCGAGGACAGACTGATAATAGATAAGCTCTCGTGCGTCAGCCGCGACGGCGTGAAGATTCTTGACGATGTGTGCTTTACGGCGCGTTCGGGAGAAATCTTAGGTATTGCGGGTATCGCAGGCAGCGGGCAGAGAGAGCTGCTCGAGGCTATCGCGGGACTTCAGCACGTCTCGGACGGAGAGATTATTTACAATAATCCAAAGACGGGCGAAAAGGACAATCTGCGAGACAAAACGCCTATGCAGATAAGGGAGCTCGGCGTCAGGCTGTCGTTCGTGCCGGAGGACAGGCTCGGTATGGGGCTTGTCGGGAATATGGACATAACCGACAATATGATGCTCCGCAGCTATAGAAAGGGTAAGAGCTTTTTGCTACGCCGCAAGCCGCCTAAGGACCTCGCCGAGAGGATAATCGATGAGCTTGAGGTAGTGACCCCGGGTGTGACCACTCCCGTTCGCAGACTCTCGGGAGGAAACGTGCAGAAGGTGCTGGTCGGGCGCGAGATTGCCGCAGCCCCGACGGTGCTTATGGCTGCGTATCCCGTTAGAGGACTTGATATAAATTCATCGTATCTGATATACAACCTGCTCAATGCGCAAAAGGAAAACGGCGTCGCCGTCATTTTCGTCGGCGAGGATCTCGACGTGCTCACCGAACTGTGCGACAGGATAATGGTCATAGGCTCGGGAAGAGTCACGGGAATAGTCGACGGACGCAGCACGACAAAGGAAGAGATAGGGCTTCTAATGACGCATACGCCCGAAAATTCGGAGGAGGGAGGAACGGAAAGTGAGCACAACTAAAACGAAAAAGGCACTTCACGAGCCGCTCTTTCATATAACAAAACGGTCGGAAATGCCGTGGTGGAAGTCATGGTGTGTACGCATTCTCGCGGTTCTTGCGGCGCTTATCGTCTGTGGAATCGTCACCATACTTCTCACCGGGCAGAATCCGCTCGAGGTTTATATAACCATGTTCAAGGGTGCGCTCGGTACGGCGCGAAAGCGCTGGAGTTTACTGCAGGGCATTGCCATGCTGCTGTGCGTGGCACTCGCCGTCACTCCCGCTTTCAAGATGCGCTTCTGGAATATAGGCGCGGAGGGTCAGGTCCTCGCGGGAGGAATAGCGACCGCCGCATGTATGATACTTTTAGCGGACAAACTGCCTGCGCCCGTCCTCCTCGCTGTATCGGTAATAGCGAGCATGGCTGCGGGGGCTCTTTGGGGAATTGTTCCCGCGATTTTCAAAGCAATATGGGGAACGAACGAAACACTCTTTACCCTTATGATGAACTACGTCGCGATACAGATTGTCGCTTATTTTACCTATATATGGTCAGTGCCGAAAGGCTCGGGAAACATAGGCATCATTAACCGTGCGACTCAGGCGGGATGGCTGCCGACAATCTTCGGGCAAAAGTATCTGCTCAACGTCGTGATAGTCGCCGTCATTACCGTATTCATGTACATTTATCTTAAGTACAGTAAACACGGATACGAGATAGCGGTCGTCGGTGAAAGCGAGAATACCGCGAGATACATCGGTATCAACGTAAAGAAGGTAATCGTGCGCACCATGGCTCTTTCCGGCGCAATATGCGGAATAGCGGGGCTGCTGCTCGTTGCGGGAACGGACCACACACTCTCGCGCGATACGGCGGCGGGACGCGGCTTTACCGCGATACTTGTCTCATGGCTTGCAAAATTCAATCCGCTGTACATGGTTCTCACGACATTCCTTATCATATTCCTAGACAAGGGAGCGTCGGAGATATCGACGCAGTTTATGCTCAATGCGTCATTCTCCGATATAATTACGGGTATTATAATATTCTTTATTATCGGCAGCGAGTTTTTCATAAATTACAGGCTGAACTTCCGTCACTCACAAAAGGAGGCAGTAAAATGATAGCGGCTTTTATACAGCGTGCGGTTATGCAGGGCATTCCTTTGCTTTTCGGCTCTACGGGTGAGATAATCACCGAGAAGTCGGGTCACCTCAATCTCGGAATTCCCGGGATAATGTATGTCGGCGGTATCAGCGGAGTTATCGGTTCTTTTATATACGAAAGCTCGTTTACGGGGCACACCGAGGACATGAATGCTTTTCTCGCGGTGCTTATCCCTTTCCTCTGCTCGATTGTCGGCGCTACGCTCATGGGACTGATCTACTCATTCTTAACGGTAACTCTCAGGGCAAATCAGAATGTCACGGGCCTTGCACTCACGACGTTCGGTATCGGATTCGGAAACTTCTTCGGAGGCTCTCTTATCAAGCTGACGGGCAGCGAGCTGCCGTCCATCACTCTTTCGGCGACGAGCAAATTCTTCCGCGCGAAGCTGCCATTTGCCGACAGTCTCGGGTGGTTCGGTCAGATATTCCTTTCATACGGATTTCTTGCTTATCTTGCCGTCGCGGTGGCACTTATCGCAGCGTATTTTCTTTCACACACCCGCACGGGACTGCAGCTGCGCGCTGTCGGCGAAAACCCGGCAACCGCTGACGCGGCGGGAATTGCCGTTGAGAAATACAAGTATCTCGCGACATGTATCGGCAGCGCAATCGCAGGGCTCGGAGGTCTCTACTACGTTATGGACTATGCGAACGGCATATGGTCGAATGACGCATTCGGCGACCGGGGTTGGCTCGCAATAGCGCTTGTTATATTCGCCATATGGAGACCGAACGTCGGCATACTCGGATCGTTCCTCTTCGGCGGACTTTATATCATTCATAACTATATACCCAATCTGTCGATGAGCGACCAGGAGCTTTTCAAGATGACTCCGTACATAGTCACTATAGTCGTCCTTATCGTCATCAGCATGAGAAAAAGACGAGAAAATCAACCCCCCGCATCTCTCGGACTCCCCTACTTCCGCGAGGAGAGATAGAATCAAAATGACCTGCCGCACGGCAGGTCATTTTAATTCTCTTACGGCTCGTATGAGTGCATCTACGTCGCTTGGTTTGTTGAAAGCGCCGAGCGAGACTCTCACTGCTCCGTGCTCGGGAGTGCCGAGTGAGGCGTGGGCGAGCGGAGCGCAGTGCAGTCCCGCACGCACGCATATTCCGCGTTCCGAGAGTGCCCTCGCGGTGTCCTCCGAGTCTCTACCGTCTATATTGAATATAAAGAGCGATCCCCGGCGGTATTCTTCCGCATAAACGGTGACTCCCCTCATTCTCTCGAGCGAGTCACGCGCATATCCGCACAGTCGGCATTCCGCCGAGCTTATATTCTTTATTCCTCTGCTTTTTATATAGCCTATACCCTCGCACAGACCGTATATCGCGGGGACATTGAGCGTGCCCGCCTCAAGTCTCTCGGGCAGAAAGTCGGGCATTTCCGCCTCGCGCGAGTTCACGCCGTTGCCGCCCTCTATCAGAGTCCCCGCGTGACAGACAGCCTCCGCTGCACGTTCGGAGAAAATGACAAATCCCGTTCCCTGCGGACCGTAAAGCCCCTTGTGCCCCGGAGCGCAGAGAGCGTCTATATTCATCTTCTTCATGTTGAGCGTCTGCTTGCCCGCCGCCTGAGAGGCGTCGACGATGAAGAATAGATTTTTCTCCATGCACAGTCTGCCTATCGCTTCTATCGGCGGAGCGGCGGGGCAGAGATTGCTCGCTGCGGTGCACACGACCGCGCGCGTGTCACGCCTTATGTGCGAGGCGATGTCGTCAAGTATCTCTTCCGCACTTGCTGCAGTGGGGAAGATGCTGTACGGCTGTCCGCGCGAGATGACGGGGCGCACGACAGCGTTATGCTCGAGGTCGCTTATGAGGACATGCCCGCGCGGGGCAAGCCCCTTTATCGCGTAATTCAGTGCGACGGTCGCGTTCGGCGTGAATACAGTGTTTTCGGCTTTCGCGCAGAAAAACTCCGCGAGCATCGCTCTTGCATTGTATACCGTCTCCGCCGAGCGCTCGGCTATGGGATGTGCGCCTCTGCCCGGGTTTCCGCACCATCCGTCTATACATTCCTTTACCGCGCGTCCGACCCCGGGCGGCTTCGGAAAGGTCGTTGCCGCATTGTCAAGATAAACGATGTCCCTTGTCATTCTTCGCTTATCCCGAGGTATTCCACTCCGTGCCGCTCAAAAAGTCCCGCACAGTTTCTTGCGTGAACACACGGTATCTCAAGCGCATACGAGCAGCCTTTCATTGATTTTGCCGCGTCTTTTTTCACTACCACAGAAGCGATGGCGTTTGCGTCGAGGACGCGCTTGCCGCTCAGTGCGGCGGTCTGGGACTTGAATCCCGCATAACACCGTTTCATGATATTTTAAAACCTCCCCTGTCATCATATGCCGAGGGGAGGTTAACGGTTATTTATAAAAGTCGGGTAAGAACTGCTTGTCTACCGCATCAGTGACTGTTTTCTTCAGAGTGGAAAAATCAAAGTTCGGTACGGAGCTTTCGCTGCGGTGTGAGCCGTGCGCAGCGCACAACTCTTCCGTGTAATTTTCGAGAAGGTAAACAGCGAGTCCGTCACGGTTCATCGAATAGTGGCACATGGTCGGGATAAGCATGGCGTTATTTACGCTTACGCCGTTTTCATTTTTTACCACCGTGAATGAGGCAAGCCCGCCTACCATCTTGTAATATTCATAGCCCGTGTTTATCAGATTGCCGAGGGAGTAGTAGCAGAGGGTACGATGCTTCCCGTCGGAGCTTGTTATCCACTCTACGGGCTGCAGAGTGTGAGAGTGAGTACCGATGATTACGTCTACACCGCAGTCAGCGAGCAGCTTTGCATACTGCTTCTGCGTATTGTCAACGGGTATTGCCGAGTCTGTGCCCCAGTGCATCGAGGCGATAACGATATCGCCCGACTTCTTCGCAAGCTCGGTCTGACGGCGTATCACCGTGTCGTCGATAATGGGAATTACGATATCCGACGATGAGCCTACGTCCCTGTTGCCGTTTATGCCGTAGGTGTAGGACAGCCATGCTATTTTTATACCGCCCGCCTCCTGCACGCGTATATTGTCATAGTCGCTCTTCGTATACGCGCCGAGCAGGGTAACGTCCTTTGTTTTCCAGTATTTTATCGAGTCGGCAAGTCCCGACGTGCCCATATCGAGCATATGGTTAGTCGCGATATTCACAGTGTTGAAGCCGAGCGCTACAAGCGCGTCTCCCGCCTCCTGAGGCGAGTTGAAGGACGGATAGCCCTGTATACCGTAGCTCGCTCCGGCCATGGGTGTCTCTTGGTTTACGTATTTTACGTCGGCGCTTTTTACCGTGTCGGCGATACCGTTATACATGCTGAGAAAGTCATATCCGCTGCCGCCCGCACGCTTGCGTGCGTCCTCAAACACCGCCGAGTGGATAATATTGTCTCCCGCCGCGATGAATTTAAAGCTGCCGCTCCCGCCCCCGTCCGTCGGCTCTGTCGCGGGTGCGGTCGTCACGGGGTCGGTGTTTACTCCCGACGGTATTGTAGCTGAGGGAGAGTCGCCGAGCCTCTCGGCGGGGTCGCGGTAGTTGCTGCCGCTCTTTACCTTATATACGATAAATACTGCGGATGCGACAAAAACAAGGCAAAGAATGACGGACAGCGCAGTTTTTCTGCGTTTATTTCTCCTTGCCGCCTTTGCCCTGCGCAGTCTCTCTGCGGTCATTCTCTCGTATTCCTCGCGCGTCATGGGACGGCGCGGACGTCCGGGGCGTCCCGGTGTTTTTCCGTTCATTTGCTCTCCTTAATTATACAGTAAGCTCGCTCTCATCGGGGATATCGGGCATTCTCGGTGCGCTCGGTATTCTCTTGAGCGGGTCGTATCTGAATTTTCCGCATGAATATCCGCGCCCGACCACCCCGTGCCTTTCGCACAGCATGTTATCATCGCTGCATATATCCTTTGCGTGCTCGCACATTTCGCATACGTGCGGCATGTCCTTTTCTTTTTCCGTCATTAAGTGACTCCCGTAGATAGTATAAGACTATTATACACTATTTTTCCGCGTTTTGCTATATGTTTTTGTAAAAAATGCAGAGTGCGGCAAGAGCGGCGCACAGAAAGCCGTGCAGCAGCTTGCGGCATATGTAATTTTTCATATCGAGTCCGCTTTTCACCATAAATGCCGATGACTGGGCGTGTACGCACAGCCCGCCCCAACCGACGGCAAAGGCGGCAAGTACAAATCCCGAGTCCCCGCCGATAGCGGCAGCCTCACGAGCGCCGCAGGTTATCTCGAGCAGAGCGCAAACTGCGGGATACAGACGCGCGGCTCTGCCGACGGTGACCGAGCGCACGAGCGTACCGAGCACGGAGAAAAAGACGATATAGGCGCTGACGTTCAGGCACGAGAGAGCAGCGCCCGTCACGGCGGAGGTAAAGTCGGGCTTGAAAGAAACCTCCGGGTGCATCGGGGTGCGCGCTGTCCGCTTTCCCGCGGCATATAAAAAGGCACATATCAGCGCAGAGATAAGCTGAAGGGCGCAGAGGGCATATCCGGTTCTCACGTCGCCGAAAAGCCCCGCGCCTATTCCGCCTATGATAAAGGCAGGACCGGTATTATTGCACAGAGCGCATAACCGCTGCGCCTCTTCCTGCGTACACATACCCTCTTCGTACAGCTCGCACGCCGTGCGCGCGCCTACGGGAAAGCCTGCTGCAAAGCCGAGAAAAACGGCGGCGCATCCCGCTCCCGGCAGGTGAAAAATATGCTCAAAGGGTGCACTTATCTTTTTCCCGAGCCATACAGCGCATCCCGACGAGACGATAAGGCTCGATACGACCATATACGGGAAAAGTGACGGCACGACACTGTTTATACATATTGAGAGCGCCCGCGTTACCGCATCTCCCGCATCCGCCGTTCGCGCGAGGAGAAATACGGCGAGGGCAAGTATGCCCGTGCGCACTCCTGTTTCGGCTGTTTTTCTTTTTTTCGGATAAATTCCGCTCACCTCTCATAGTATTGTATTGATTTACATACGGAGGTATGATGTGAAAAAGAATATGGATGAATTTCTCGGCAGCGAGATAACCGTCACGGGAAAGGACGACGTTCTCGCCTCCGGCTGTCGCGCCATAATAAGCTATTCGTGCGAGGAGGTCTGCCTTAATTTGTGCGACATGATACTGCATGTGCGTGGGCAGGAGCTTACCATGAAGAGCTACTACGGCAGCGCAGTGCGCGTGACAGGCAGGATAGAGAGGCTTGACTTTGAGAATTAACCTGCTTGAGAGAATCGCAGCATATCTATACGGCTATGCGCGTGTGAGCATAAGCGGATATACCTCGCGTGCCCTCACCGAGATAATGCGGGCGCAGATAGACTATTGGTCACTTGAAAGCACACGGGTCGGTGTGAGCTTTTTCGTCGCGCAGCGAAACGTAAAGGCGCTTAAGTGTGCGACAGCCCGTATAGGCTGTACCGTTAACGTCGAGGAAAAATACGGCGCGGCAGCGACTGTGATAAGATACGGCGCACGCCCGGGACTGGTCGTCGGGGCTTTTGCCTTTGCACTTATACTCTGGGCTTCCACCTTTTTTATATGGGACATTTCCGTCTCGGGCAATAAAAGGCTGTCCGAGCGGGCGATAGTAGAGTCATTTGAAGAATACGGAGTGAAATACGGGGCTTTTATTCCCTCTCTTGACCTTGATACGCTCTGCCATGAGTATCTCATAAATTCGGATGAGATTGCGTGGGCGAGCGTCAATCTCTCGGGCACGCGGGCGGATATCGTTGTAAAGGAGCGCGGGGATACGCCGCGCGGGGGAGAGAGCTTCATATCGGGCAATATAGTCGCCGCCGAGGACGGGCAGATTGTACGCTTTCTCGTCTCGTCGGGCAGAGTGTGCGTTCATATAGGCGATGTTGTGCGAAAGGGCGAGGTGCTCGCCGAGGGAGTGTACGACACGGAGAGAAACGGAGAGATTACCGGGCATTACGAGGGTATGGCAGCGGGCGTTTTCTATGCGCAGGTGCTAAGGGAATATACGGTCACGGTCCCCTTGCGCGAGAGCGTAAAAGAATATACCGGCGCTGAATTCTCCTCAAAGGAGTATAAATTTTTTACTCAAGGGCTGAAAAATTTTAAAAAACCTTTCAAAAACGACGGATTTTATGATACAATAGTAGATAATGAAAGAGTCATCCTTTTCGGCTTTCTCAAGCTGCCCGTATTTGTCACGAATACAGTCATGCGCGAATATACGCTGCGCGAGACGGAGTATACTCCCGAGCAGGCACGGGAAAGGGCTGAGGTGAGGATGATGAAAAAGCTGTCGGAGGAGCTGCACGGCTGCGAGCTTTTATCAAAGAAAACGGACGGGACTCTTACCGACGGAGAATATACTCTTAAGTGCAGTGTATACTGCATTGCCGAAATAGGCAGGGAAGTGGAAACAGAATATGGCACAGAGGATAATCCCTCTTGACGAGGCGTCGTCGGCTGCGGCGCTTTTCGGCGCGTTTGACGTAAATATCAGGATAATAGAGCAGGCGTTCGGTGTGAGCACCGTGACGCGTGACGGCGGGCTTGTCATTACCGGCGCGGACGGCGCATGCGACGCCGCGGCAAAAACCGCCGAACATATTATGGAGCTTGCCCGCAGACAGGGAACTGTGAGTGAGCGCGAGGTTGACTATATCATCGGCATGGTGAGCGACGGGCGCGAGGACGAGCTTGCGAGTTTTGACTCGGATACCGTGTGCCTTACCTACAGGGGCAAGCCGATAAAGGCAAAGACGGTGGGTCAGAAAAAATACGTCGATAAAATAAAAAACAATACCGTGACATTCGGCATCGGTCCTGCGGGTACGGGCAAGACCTTTCTTGCCGTCGGTATGGCTGTAGGCGCGCTGCGCAGAAAGGAAACGGAGCGCATAATTCTCACACGTCCCGCAATAGAGGCGGGCGAGAACCTCGGATTTCTCCCGGGAGATTTGCAGAGCAAAATAGAGCCGTATCTACGTCCGCTGTACGACGCTCTCTATGAAATGCTCGGCATGGAAACTGTCGGCAGATACACGGAGAGGGGAGTGATAGAGATAGCGCCGCTTGCGTATATGCGCGGCAGGACTCTTGACAATTCATTTATAATCCTCGACGAGGCGCAGAATACGACTCCCGAGCAGATGAAAATG